>JBOGHQ010000109.1:0-2184 GCA_050744785.1 Acidimicrobiales bacterium
GCCTGGCGCACTACCATCTCCGGCGCCGACGGCGAGGGGGCGGCCGGCGCGCCCGCCGGCGCCGTCCGGCGCCACCCGCCCGACGACTTCCGCCTCACCGCCGAGCGGCCCCACGACCAGTGGCTGGAGGTGATCGCCGCGGCGGTGGCGGCCGTCAACGGCGGCCGGCTGCACAAGGTCGTGCTGGCCCGCTCCGTGCTGGTGGAGGCCAACCGGCCCCTCCTCCCGGTCGACGTGGTGGGCCGGCTGCGGGCCCTGTACCCCTCCTGCATGCTGTTCTCGATGGAGGGGTTCGTCGGGGCCAGCCCCGAGCTGCTGGTCTCCCGCCGGGGCGACCAGGTCCGCTCCCAGCCCATGGCCGGCACCATCCCCCGCAGCGGCGACCCCACCGTCGACGCCCGCCTGGCCGCCGGCCTGCTGTCGTCGGACAAGGACCGCACCGAGCACGCCCTGGTGGTCGAGGCGGTGGCGGCCACGCTGCGCCCCCACTGCGACTGGCTGGACGTGCCCGGCGAGCCCTCCATCGTCCCCCTCCGCAACGTCTCCCACCTGGGCACCACCCTGGCCGGCCGGCTGTCGCCCGGCGCCCCGTCGGTGCTCGGCCTGGCCACCCTCCTGCACCCCACCCCGGCCGTGGCCGGCACCCCCACCGACGAGGCCCTGGCCTACATCGACCAGGCCGAGGGCCTGGACCGGGGCCGCTACGCCGGCCCGGTGGGCTGGGTCGACCGCAACGGCGACGGCCAGTTCGCGGTGGGCGTCCGCTCCGCCGAGCTCAACGGGCGCCGGGCCCGCCTCTTCGCCGGCGTGGGCGTGGTGGCCGACTCCGAGCCCGAGGCCGAGCTGGCCGAGACCCAGCTCAAGCTCCAGGCCCTGCTGGCCGCCGTCGTCCGCCCCTGACCCTGCCACTTTCGGTTAAATAAGGTCCGGATTCCGGACCTTATTTACTCGAAAGTGGGGGCGACCGCGGCGGCGACGGCGGCGTGCAGTTCCTCGTGGACGGCGACGTTAGCGGCCCGGTCGGTGCGGGCCACCACGACGCGTAGGCCGGCGGGCAGGGCGGCCACCGCGGCGGCCACCTCCTCTGCCGATGCGGCCGGTTCGGCGGCCACCCCGTGGGCGCGGGCCACCGCCACCAGGTCGAGCCCGTGGGGGGTGCCGAGGAGGCGCTCGAAGCGGTCGGGGGGCAGGGCGGTGGCCTGGGGCAGGAAGGAGAAGATGCCGCCGCCGCCGTTGTCGACCACCACGACGGTGGCGTCCACCGGACCGGCTGCGCCGCCGGGGACCAGCAGCCCGTTGATGTCATGGAGGAAGGCCAGGTCGCCCACCAGGGCATAGGTAGGACCGGGGCCGGCCAGGGCCGCGCCCAGGGCGCTGGACACCACGCCGTCGATGCCGTTGGCCCCCCGGTTGGACAGCACCCGCAGGCCGGGCCGGGGCCGGCCGTACCACTCCACGTCCCGCACCGGCATGGAAGAGGCCACCACGAGGGTGGCGGCGGCGGGGAGGTGGTCGACCACCGTCCGGGCCAGGCCGGGCTCGTTCAGGGCGGCACCGGACCGCTCGGCCAGGGCGGCGTCGATGGCGGCCTGGGCCGCCTTCTCGGCGCTGGTCCACCCCTCCAGCCACCCGGCCGGCGCCGGCTGCGGCGAGGCGGCCAGCACGGCCCGGGCCAGCAGGGTGGGATCGGACGCCACCACGGTGGAGGCGGACCGGCCCGGGTCCAACCAGGCGTGGTGCGGGTCCACCAGGTACTGGGGGACGTCGAGGGCGGCCAGCCACTCCGCCAGCACACGCGAGGCCCAGGGCGCACCGAGCCGCAGGACCACCTCGGGCCGGCGGGCCGCCGCGAACCCGTCCACCCGGAGGAGGGCGTCGGCGGCGGCCACCGTGGCCGGCTCGGGGACCCGGCACCCCGACCGGGGATCGGCCAGCACCGGCCAGCCCAGGGCGCCGGCCAGCTCGTGGACGGCGACGGGGTTCCCGGCGCCGGCGCCGGCCACGATCACCCCCCGCCCTCCCGGCCCGGCCAGGGCCTGCACCACCAAGGCATCGGGCAGGCCCACCGCCGGCGGCCGGACGTGCCACGGCATCCCGCCCGGGCGACCCGGCACCGGCGGCTGGGGCGGGCCCACCAGCGGCTCGCGGAAGGCCAGGTTGAGGTGCACCGGGCCGGGTCCCTGC
>JBOGHQ010000110.1:0-2155 GCA_050744785.1 Acidimicrobiales bacterium
CCACCACGTCGTCGCGGGTGAGGGGCTCGCCGGTGAGCGGCAGCCGGTCGGCGGACGGCACGGCCGGAGGCTACGTCCGCGGCGCGGCGAGGACCGGTTCCGAGCAGGGCGGCGGGGCGGTGGGTACAGTCGCCTCCCGTGCAGCCGTCAGCCAGCCGGCGCGGCGTTCCCATGCTGTTGGCCTTTCTTGGCGCCGGGCTGCTCGCCCTGGGCGCCGGTCTGGCGATCATCGGCGCGTCGCGGCCGGGCCCGTCCGTGGCCGTCGAGGGCCCACCCGCCCCGATCGCGGCGGGCGGGCTGGACCAGACCGACCTGCGGGCCAACAACTCCCCCACGCTGGCCCGCGACCCCACCGACGCCCGCCACCTGGTGGTGGTCAACCGGATCGACCTACCGCAGTACTCCTGTGCCCTCCACGAGTCCCGGGACGGCGGCGCCACCTGGCAGCCCGGCGCCATCCCCTTCCCGGCCGGCGAGGAGCTGCCGGAGCGCTGCTTCGCCCCCGACGCCGTCTTCGACGTCGAGGGGAACCTCTACGTGTCCTTCGTCACGCTGATCGGCCTCGGCAACAGCCCCAACGCCTTGTGGATCTCCTCCCGGGAGGCCGGTGCCGGCGACCTCTCGACGCCGACGCGTGTGGAGGGGCCCCGTACCTTCCAGGTCCGGCTGCTGGCCGACCCCCGGACGGCGGGGCACCTCTACCTCACCTGGCTCCAGGCCGACGCCCTGGGCGTGGCCCTGTTCCCCAACACGGGCAACCCCATCGTGCTGTCCAAGTCCCAGGACGGCGGCGCCACGTGGAGCGCCCCCCGGCGGGTCAGCTCGCCCGACCGGGAACGGGTGGTGGCGCCCTCGCCGGCCGTCGGGCGGCCCGGCCAGCTGTTGGTCCTGTACCTCGACCTCAAGGACGACCGGCTCGACTACCACGGCGGCCACGAGTTCCGCGGCGGCGAGCCCTACGCCGGGACCTTCGCCCTGGTGCTGGCCCGCTCTTCCGACGACGGGGCCACCTGGGACGAGACGGTGGTGGACGACGCCGTCGTGCCGACCCACCGGTTCCTCGTCTTCCTGCCGCAGTCCCCGTCCTTGGCCCTCGACACCGAACGCGACCGCGTCTACGTGGGCTTCTCGGACGGCGCACTGGACGACGCCGACGTCTGGGTCCGTGTCTCCGACGAAGGGGGGTCCACCTTCGGGCCCCGCCGCAGGGTCAACGACACCGTGCGGCGGGACGGCACCTGGCAGTACCTCCCGCGCCTGGCGGTGGCGCCCAGCGGACGGCTCGACGTCGTCTACTACGACCGGCGGGCCGATCCGTCCAACGTCCTCAACGAGGTGTCGTTCCAGTCCTCGTTCGACGCCGGCGAGAGCTTCACCGCCCGCCAGCAGCTGTCGGGGAGGTCGTTCGACTCCCGGATCGGGTTCGGCAGCGTGCGGGGCCTGCCCGACCTGGGGAGCCGCCTGGGCCTGCTGGCCGGCGAGGACCGCTCCCTGGCGGTGTGGGCCGATACCCGCTTGGGCACCCAGGCCACCAACAAGCAGGACCTGGCCATCGCCAAGGTGCGGGTGGAGGAGGAGGACGCCCTCCGGGGCCCACTCCAGGCGGGCGGGCGTGTCCTGGTCGGGGTGGGGGGCGTGCTGCTCATCGTGTGCGCCGTGCGCACCGTGCAGAGCCGGGCACGGCGCCGTGTCGCCGCCGGTCCGGACGACGCGGCGCTGGCGCCGGACCACGCTGCCCCGCTTGTCGGCATGGAGCACCACGAGAGGCCATGAACAGTCAGCTCGCAAAATGGGCGAGGCGACGCCAAGCGGACAGGCTTTTGTGCCGAAGGTTGCGTTGCGGACCACCTTGTAGATACAGCTAGTGGCGGCTACACTTCGAGCCGGGACGTACGGTCTGCGTGGCGCAGATTGGGAAAGGGACTCGATGTCGATGAGGCGTCGTGCTGTTCTGGGGTTTGCCGGCATCTCGGCGGCAGTGGTCGTGGGCGGCTCCGTCGCCTGGGCCTGCACGGAGCCGCTCCAGGCCGGCCCATCTTCGTTCTCAGGGGGCGCTGCTCCCGCTGCGCCCGTGATCCCGCCCACCGCGGTGGTCGAGCCCGAGGCGGTGGCCACGCCCACCGCCCAGCCGGCCGCTAGCCAGCCGGCCGCCACG
>JBOGHQ010000111.1:0-6801 GCA_050744785.1 Acidimicrobiales bacterium
GCCTCCGGCGGGCAGCAGCCAAGCCGGCCACGGCGTGACGCTGCCGCCCGAGGGCGTCGACCGGGCCCGGGTCGAGAAGGCGGTGCGCGAGATCCTCGAGGCCATCGGCGAGGACCCCGACCGCGAGGGCCTGCTGGCCACGCCGGCCCGGGTGGCCGACATGTACGCCGAGATCTTCAGCGGCCTCCACGAGGACCCCGACCAGGTCCTCGACATCACCTTCGAGGCCGGCCACGACGAGATGGTGGGCCTGCGGGACATCCCCCTGTTCTCGTGGTGCGAGCACCACCTGGTGCCCTTCGTGGGCAAGGCCCACCTGGCCTACATCCCGAACGTCGACGGGCGCATCACCGGGCTGTCCAAGCTGGTGCGGGTGGTCGCCGTGCACGCCGCCCGGCCCCAGGTGCAGGAGAACCTCACCACCGCCATCGCCGACAGCATCGAGCGGGTCCTCCAGCCCCGGGGCGTGCTGGTGGCGGTGGAGGCGGAGCACTTCTGCATGACCCTGCGGGGCGTGAACAAGCCGGGGATCACCACCTTCACCAGCACCGTCCGCGGCCTGTTCCGCGACGACTCCCGCACCCGCGCCGAAGGCATGGCCTTCATCCACCGGCAGTAGCGCACCCACTCGGGTTCTGGAGTAAATAAGGTCCGGATTCCGGACCTTATTTACTCCAGAGCGGAGGTCGGGTGGCCCGGCGCTACGACTTGGTGATCGTCGGCATGGGCTCCGGCGGGATGGTGGCGGCCGAGTTCGCCGCTGCCCTGGGCCTCAAGGTGGCGGTGGCCGAGAAGGGCCGGGTGGGCGGCGACTGCCTGTGGACGGGGTGCGTGCCGTCCAAGGCCCTGCTGGCCTCGGCCAAGGTGGCCCACCACCTGCGCACCGCCGACCGCTGGGGACTGCCCGCCTCGGGCCCCGAGATCGACACGGCGCGGGTGTGGCAGCGGATCCGGGCCGTCCAGCAGGAGATCGCCGCCACCGACGACAATCCCGAGCGCTTCAAGGGCGAGGGCGTGGAGATCGTCCCCGGGGTGGGCCGCCTCACCGGGCCGCACGCCGTGGACGTGGACGGCCGGGAGCTGCGGGCCCGCTACATCCTGCTCTGCACCGGGAGCCGCCCGTCCGTGCCGCCCGTGCTGGGGCTGGCCGAGACCGGCTACCTGACCAGCGAGAACGTCTTCGAGCTGGAGCGGGCCCCGGCCCGGGTGATCGCCATCGGGGGCGGGCCCATCGCCATCGAGCTGGCCCAGGGCCTGAACCGGCTGGGCGTGGGCGTCACCGTGCTCCAGAAGGGGCCCGGCATCCTTCCCCGGGACGAGCCCGAGCTGGTAGGGATCCTGGTCGAGCGCCTGCGCCGGGAGGGGGTGGACCTGCGCCTGGACGTGGCCGTGGAGGAGGTCCGGGCCCTGGACGGCGCCAAGGTGGTGCTCGGGCTGGAGGGGGGCCAGCCGGCCCGCTGGGAGGCCGACGAGCTCCTGGTCGGGGTGGGCCGGCGCGCCAACGTGGAGGGGCTGGGCCTGGAGGAGGCCGGCGTCAAGGTGGGGCCGCGCGGCGTCGAGGTCGACGACCGTATGCGCACCAGCGTCCCGTCCGTCTACGCCGCCGGCGACGTGGCGGGCCGCTACCTGTTCACCCACGCCGCCGCCCACGAGGCCCTCCGGGCCGTTCGGGACATGGTCTTCCCGGGCCGGGGGACGGTGAGCGACCTGGTGCCGTGGTGTACCTTCACCGACCCCGAGCTGGCCCACGCCGGCCTCACCGAGGCCGAGGCCCGCCGCCAGCACGGCGACCGGGTGCGGGTCCATCGCATGGACCTGTCCCATTCCGACCGGGCCCGCTCGGACGGCGAGGCCGAGGGTCGCATCCTGGCCGTGTGCGGGCCCAAGGGCCGGCTCCTGGGGGCGCACATCCTGGCCGGCCACGCCGGCGAGATGATCCACGAGCTGGCCCTGGTGATCAGGGACAAGGGCCGCTTGCGGGACCTTTCCAGCCTCATCCACGTCTATCCGACGCTGTCGACCTCCATCGGGCAACTGGCTGCCGAGGACACCTACCAGGCCGCGGTCCGGTACCGGTGGGTCACCAAATTGTCGCGACTGCGGCCCTTCTGAGCCGATCCCGCGGCCGGTACAGTCCCCACCGTGGCTCCCTTGGTGATGGGTGTACTCAACGTGACACCCGATTCGTTCTCCGACGGGGGCCGGTGGTTCGACCCCGACCAGGCCGTGGCCCACGGCCTGGCCATGGCCGAGCAGGGCGCCGACGTGGTGGACGTCGGCGGCGAGTCCACCCGGCCGGGCGCGGTGCCGGTGGACGAGGCCGAGGAACGGCGCCGGGTGGTCCCGGTGGTGGCGGCCCTGGCGGCCCACGTCCGGGTCTCGGTCGACACCTCCAAGGCGGCCGTGGCCCGGGCCGCTATCGAGGCGGGCGCCACCCTGGTCAACGACGTGTCGGCCTCGCTGCACCAGGTGGCGGCCGAGGCCGGCGTGGGCTGGGTGGCCATGCACATGAAGGGCACGCCCTCCTCCATGCAGGACGAGCCCCGCTACGACGACGTGGTGGCCGAGGTGCGGGCCTTCCTGGTGGCCCGTGCCGAGGCGGCCGCCGCCGCCGGCGTGGAGGAGGTCTGGGTCGACCCGGGCATCGGCTTCGGCAAGACGGCGGCCCACAACCTGCTCCTGCTGCGCCACCTGCGCCATCTGGCCGGCGCCGGCTTCCCGGTGCTGGTGGGCACCAGCCGCAAGTCCTTCCTCGGGCCCCTGGCCGGCGGGGCGGCGCCCGACGACCGGCTGGAGGGCTCGCTGGCCACCGCGGTGTGGGCCATGGCCCATGGCGCCGGCATGGTGCGTGCCCACGACGTTGCCGCCACGGTGGCGTCGGCCCGGCTGGTGGGGAGTGACGCAGCGTGAGGGGGAAGTGGGCGGCGGGCATCCCGCCCCGGAACTTCACCTGGGTCATCAAAGACCGCCTGGCCATCAGCGAGCGGCCCGGCGGCTACGCCCGCAACCACCGGCGGGTGCGCCGCCAAGAGGAGATCATCTGGCTGCGGGAACAGGGGTTCAAGCGGGTGGTGTCGCTGCTGGGATCGACCCACAACCTCCACGCCTATGACGAGCTGGGCGTGCCGTGGTCCCACGTCCCCTTCAGCTCGCTCGACGATCCCCGCACCGTGCTGCCCAGCCTGTTCGAACAGCTCCAGGGCTGGCTGGGCCAAGGCGAGAAGATCCTGGTGCACCAGGAGGACCTGGGCGACCGTCTCATGGGCGTGATGGCCGGCTTCCTGCTGAACACCGGTGTGCTGAAGAGCGGGCCGCAGGCCATCGCCGTGCTGGAGCGGATCGTCGGCCGCCAGATGGGACCACCGGGCCGGGAGCTGGTGGCGCTGGCGGCCACGGCCGAATGACGGCCGGCCCCGGCGGGGGCGACGTGGTGGAGCTGCGGGGCCTGCGGGCGGTGGGCCGTCACGGCGTGCTGCCCGAGGAACGCCACCGCGACCAGCCCTTCGAGGTGGACCTCGACGTGGAGCTCGACCTGGCGCCGGCGGGCCGCTCGGACCGGCTGGCCGACACCTTCGACTACGGCGCCGCGGCCCGGATGGTGGCCGGCGTGGTGGCCAGCGAGCGGTGCAACCTGCTGGAGGCGCTGGCCGACCGGATCGCCGGCAAGGTGCTGGACGACGACCGGGTCCAGGCCGTCACCGTGGCGGTGCGCAAGCTGCGGCCTCCGGTGCCGGTGGACCTGGCCACGGCCGGCGTGCGCATCACCCGGCGCCGGCCTCCGGGGTAGCGGGCGGTGCGGGCCTTCGTGGCCCTCGGCTCCAACCTGGGCGACCGCCGGGCCCGGCTGCAGCAGGCGGTGGCCGGCCTGCCCGGTGTGGTGGCCGTGTCGGGCGTCTACGAGACCGACCCGGTGGGAGGGCCCCCCGGCCAGCCCCCGTTCCTGAACGCGGTGGTGGAGCTGGACACGGACCTGTCGCCCCGGGAGCTGCTCGATGTGGCCCGGAGCCTGGAGGCGGCCGCCGGCCGGGCCCGGTCGGTGCGGTGGGGGCCGCGGCCGCTCGACGTCGACGTCCTGCTGGTGGGCGACCTCACCGTCGACGAGCCGGACCTGGCGGTACCCCACCCCCGCATGTGGGAGCGCCCCTTCGTGCTCGTGCCGCTCCACGACCTGGCCCCCGAGCTGGTGGGCGACCGCCCCGCCGGCGAGGGCGTGCGCCCTGCCGGCCGCCTCTGACGTTCTTGCCGCGGAATGGCGCCCATGGGGCGCGATGCCGCTGCAGGAACGGGTGGGCGGTACCGTGGGAGCACGAACGGCACCCCGACCGGGGGCCGGAACGTGAGAGCCATGGACCTGATCGAGACGACCGCCGGGCTGCGGACGGCCCTTGGCACCGCCCGCGCCAAGGGCCGGACGGTGGGCCTGGTGCCCACCATGGGCGCCTTCCACGAGGGACACCTGTCGCTGATGCGCCGGGCGGTGGCGGAGTGCGACGTGGTGGCCGTCACCGTGTTCGTGAACCCCCTCCAGTTCGGGGCCGGCGAGGACCTCGACCTCTATCCCCGTGACCTGGAGTCCGACGCCGTGAAGGCAGCTGCTGCGGGCGTGGACGTCCTGTTCGCCCCGACCGGGAAGGAGATGTTCCCCACCCCGCCGCTCACCACGGTCACGGTGGGGGGGCTCAGCGAGGGGCGGGAGGGGGCGTCCCGGCCCGGCCACTTCGCCGGTGTGGCCACCATCGTGGCCAAGCTGTTCGCCCTGGCCGGCCCGTGCCGGGCCTACTTCGGGGAGAAGGACTACCAGCAGCTCGAGGTCGTGCGCCGGATGGTCGCCGACCTCTCCGTCCCCGTCGACGTGGTGGCCTGCCCCACGGTCCGGGAGGCGGACGGGCTGGCCCTCTCCAGCCGCAACGCCTACCTGTCGCCGGTCGAGCGGGCCGCCGCCACGGTTGTGTACCGGGCGCTGGTGGCGGGCCGGGACCTGGCCGCGGCGGGCGTCACCGACCCCACCGCCCTGGGCCGGGCCATGGCCGACGTGGTGGCGTCCGAGCCGCTGGCCGGCCTCGACTACGCCGAGGCCGTGGCCGGCCCCGGGGGTGCCCTTCGGCTCTACGTGGCGGCCCGGGTGGGCGCCACCCGGCTCATCGACAACCTGGAGGTTCCCACTTCGTGAGGCGGCACCTGCTCAAGTCCAAGATCCACCGGGCCACCGTCACCGACGCCGACGTGGACTACGTGGGGTCCATCACCGTCGACGCCGCCCTGCTGGCCGCGGCCGACATCGCCGAGCACGAGCAGGTCCATGTGCTCGACCTCGACAATGGAGCCAGGCTGGTCACCTACGCCATCGCCGGCCAGCCGGGCGAGGTGTGCGTCAACGGCGCCGCCGCCCACCTGGTCCGGCCCGGGCACCGGGTGATCGTGCTCACCTACGCCGAGTACGAGGACGCCGAGGTGGTGGCGCACCGGCCCACCGTCGTGCACGTCGACGAGCGCAACCGCCCCACGGCTCCCACCGCGGCCGCCCGGTAGCCTTCCCCGCCTCGTGGACCTCGACCTGCTGGTGCTGGGCTCGGGCGTGGCGGGCCTGTCCGCGGCGGTGCGGGCCGCCCTGGCCGAGCCGGGGCTGCGGGTGGGCGTGCTCACCAAGGCCGAGCTGTCCCAGTCGGCGACGCGCTGGGCCCAGGGAGGAGTGGCCGCCGTGCTGGGCGGCGACGAGGACTCCGCCGACCTGCACCTGGCCGACACCCTGCGGGCCGGCACCGGGCTGTGCGACGTGGACGCGGTGCGGGTGCTGGTGGGCGAGGGCCCGGGCCGGGTCAACGAGCTGATCGCCCTGGGTGCGGTCTTCGACCGGGACCGGGAGGGCGCCCTGCTGCTGGCCCGGGAGGGCGGCCACTCGGTGGCCCGCGTGGTACACGCCGGCGGGGCGGCCACGGGGGCCGAGATCGAGCGGGCCCTGGTGGACGCGGTCCGGGCCACCGCCGCCGCCGTGCTGGAGCGGTGCTTCGCCCTCGACCTGGTGGTTGGCGGCGGCCGCTGCCGGGGCGTCATGGCTGTCGACGAGGACGGCCGTCAGCGGGAGGTGCGGGCCGAGCACGTGCTGCTGGCCACCGGCGGTGCCGGCCAGCTGTTCGCCGTCACCACCAACCCGCTGGAGGCAACGGGGGACGGACTGGCCATGGCGCTGCGGGCCGGGGTGCCGGTGGCGGATGTCGAGTTCATGCAGTTCCACCCCACCGCCCTGCACCACCCCGCCATGCCCCGGCCCCTGCTGTCGGAGGCGCTGCGGGGCCACGGCGCCCTGCTGCGCGACGCCCACGGCCGCCGCTTCGTGGACGAGCTCCTGCCGCGGGACGCGGTGAGCCGGGCCATGACCGCTCTGCTGCTCGAACAGGGCGTGGAGCACCTCTGGCTGGACGCCACCGGGCTGGAGCGCTTCGACCAGCGCTTCCCCACCATTGCCGCCTCGCTGCGGGCCGCCGGGCTCGACCCGGCCACCGACTGGCTGCCGGTGGCTCCCGCCGCTCACTACCTGTCGGGCGGCGTGGTCACCGACCTGGACGGGGCGACGGCCCTCCCCGGGCTGTGGGCGTGCGGGGAGGTGGCGTGCACCGGGGTGCACGGCGCCAACCGCCTCGCCTCCAACTCCCTCTTGGAGGGGATGGTGTTCGGCCCCCGGGTGATCGAGGCGATCATGCGCGGCAAGGATGCGGGCGAGCCCAGCGGTGCCCTGCGTGCGCTCGACGACGGGATGGCGGTCTCCCTGGCCACCGACTCGGGTGGTCCCCATACAGGGACGGC
>JBOGHQ010000112.1:0-4401 GCA_050744785.1 Acidimicrobiales bacterium
GAACGGCCCGCCGCTGGCCGTGAGCAGGAGCCGGCGCACCTCGTCGGAGGTGCCCGCGCGCAGGCACTGGTGCAGGGCCGAGTGCTCGGAGTCGACAGGCAGGATCTCGGCCCCGGGCGTGGACCGGGCGGTCTGCACCACCGGCCCGCCGGCGATGAGCGACTCCTTGTTGGCCAGGGCCAGCCGCCGGCCGCCGTGGAGGGCGGCCAGGGTGACGGGCAGCCCGGCGAAGCCCACCACGCCGTTCAGCACCACGTCGGCGTCACCGGCCACGGACGCCAGCGCCTCGGCCCCGGCCCGCAGCTCCGTCCCGGCCGGCAGCCGCCCGGCCAGCTCACCGGCCCGCGACTCGTCGCCGAGGGCCACGACCGTGGGGCGCAGCAGAGCGGCCTGCTCGGCCAGCACGCCCACCGACTGCCGGGCCCCTATGGCCACCACCTCGTACCGGCCCGGGTGAGCCCGCACCACCTCGACCGCCTGCCGCCCGATCGACCCCGTCGACCCGACCAGCGCCACCGATATGCTCACCGTCGTAGCCTGGTCCGGTTCCACCGGGGAGGCAAGGCGGTGGCCGCCCCCGGCGCCGCAGGCGCCCTCACTCGGCTGCCGCCAGAGATGGGGACGAGCGGAGGGCGACCGGCCCTGCCGGCCGCCTGGAGCACGATCAAGCTCGCCGAGGAAGCTCCGCTTCCGATGGCGAAATCACGCCAGATCCAAGAGCTTCACGAGGTAGTAGGTGGCCGGTAGGACGAAGAGGAGGGCGTCGAAGCGGTCCAGCACGCCGCCGTGGCCGGGGAGCAGCGAGCCCATGTCCTTGACGCCCAGGTCCCTCTTCAGCATCGACTCGCACAGGTCGCCCAGGGGGGCCACCACGGCCACCATGAGGCCGAGCGCCAGGGCTTTGCCGGAGGTCCACGGGTGGATGCCGGGCAGGGCGCCCACCAGCAGGACGCTGGCGAACACGGCCGAGGCCATGCCACCCATCAGGCCCTCCACCGTCTTGTTGGGGCTGATCTCGGGCGCCAGGGGCCGGCTGCCCATCTGGCTCCCGAAGAAGAGGGCGCCGATGTCGTGGGCGGCGGTGGCCACGATGGCCCCCAGCAGGAAGGCGATCCCCTCCCTGTCGGGCAGGGCCAGGAGCAGGGCTGCGTAGGACCCCAGCACGCCCACCCACAAGAACACGAACAGGGTGACCGCCACGTTGACGGTGGGCCGGGCACGGACGACCCCGAACAGGTACCAGAGGAAGCTGAAGATGGCGGTGAGGACGATGATCAGCGGGATGGCCGTCTCGCCGTCGCTGTAGGCGGCGAACATGAGCGACACCGTGGCGATGAGGCCGAGAAGGGTCGCGGGCCGGTAGCCGGCCCGGCGCAGCACGGCATAGGCCTCGGCGGCGGCCATGGTGACCACCGCCGTGACCAGGACCAGCGCCGGCTTGGGGCCGGCCTGGAACACCACGAGTGCGGCCAGGGCCAGGGCGGCCCCGATGCCGACTGCGGTGCGCAGGTCGCGGTCGCCCCCGCCCCCGTTGGGCCGGGCCGGCGGAGGCTCCTGCGGCTGCGGCGCCTGCCTGGTGCGGATGGAGGTGGTGACCGGCGCGGGCCGCTCCGGGGCCGGGGCGGGCTCCGGCTCGTCGAACGAGAACAGGTCGGAGTGCTCGCTGCGGCTGTCGTCGAGGGCGCCCAGCCGCGACTCGTCGTCGGCCAGGGCGGAGACGTCCTCGTAGCCCGAGTCGTCCCAGTCGGTGTCCTGGTCCCGCCAGCGGGGGCCGCTGAGGCCGGACCAGGCGTCGAGGTCTTCCTCTTCGCCCTCCTCGCCGGCCCCGAAGATCCGGGGCACCTCGCCGGTGGGCGGGTCGGTCCAGTGCGGCATCTCGGTGGTGGGGTTGACCACCGCCGGTCGCCGGACCGCCTCGGCCGGGTCGACCTCCTCGGGCAGGGGGAATCGCTGGGCCGGCTTGGGCCCGGTGGGGCGCTTCGGGACATCCCCGAAGCGGGGGGCGTCGTCCGGTCGGCGGCCAGCGGCCTGGCCCTCGCGGAGGGCGCGAGCCGCCTCCTCGGCGCCGATGATGCGCACGCCCTCGGCCCGCCGGCGGCGGCCCTGGGCCGTGGTCGCGCCCTCGTCCTGCTCGTCGTGGTCGTCGTGCTGGTCCATCGGGGCCTCCCCTTGCCTCGGCCGGCGGACAGGTCACACCTCGAGCAGCTCTTGCTCCTTGTGGTGCAGCATGCGGTCGATCTCGGCCACGTGGTCGTGGGTGACCTTCTCCATCTCCTTCTCGGCCCGCTCCAGGTCGTCGGCGGTGATGTCGCCGTCCCGCTCGAGCGCCTCGAGGTCGTGGCGGGCGGCCCGGCGCACGGCCCGCACGGCCACCCTGGCTTCCTCCGCCTTGTGCTTGACGACCTTGACCATCTCCTTGCGCCGCTCCTCGGTGAGCGGCGGGAACACCAGGCGGATGACCTGGCCGTCGTTGCTCGGGTTGATGCCGAGATCCGACTGCTGGATCGCCTTCTCGATCGCCTTCATGGCGCCCTTGTCGTAGGGGGTGATCACCAGCATCCGGGCCTCCGGCACGCTGAACCCGGCGAGCTGCTGGAGCGGGACGGGCGTGCCGTAGTAGTCGATCCGGAGCGTCTCCACCAGGGCGGGCGAGGCCCGGCCGGTGCGGACGGTACCGAACTCGACCTGGGCGTGCAGCACCGCCTTGTGCATCTTGTCGCGGCTTTCGGCCATCACCGCGCCCACGAGGGTGCCCTCATCGCCCGTCGTCACCCGACCAGCGTACCGATCGGCTCGCCGGCGATGGCCTTGCGCACGTTGCCGGGGGTCATCACGTCGAAGACCAGGACCGGCAGGGCGTTGTCCTTGCAGAAGGTGATGGCGGTGAGGTCCATCACCCGAAGGTCCTTGTCCAGCACCTCTTTGAAGGTGATCTCGTCGAAGCGGGTGGCGGTGGGGTCGAGGCGAGGATCGGCCGAGTACACGCCGTCCACACCGCCGTGGGTGCCCTTGAGCAGCACATCGGCCTCGATCTCCACCGCCCGCAGGGCGGCAGGTGTGTCGGTGGTGAAGAAGGGGTTGCCCATCCCGGCCGCGAACACCACCACCCGTCCCTTCTCCAGGTGGCGCATGGCCCGGCGCCGGATGTACGGCTCGGCCACCTCGGCCATCTGGATGGCCGACTGCACCCGGGTGGGCTGGCCGTGGCGCTCGAGGGCATCCTGGAGGGCCAGGGCGTTGATGACGGTGGCCAGCATGCCCATGTAGTCGGCGGTGGCCCGGTCCATGCCGGCGCCGGCGCCGGTGGTGCCCCGCCAGATGTTGCCGCCACCGCACACCACGGCGATCTCCACGCCGAGCTCACCCCGGGCAGCGGCGATCTCGCCGGCCAGGCGCTCCACCACGATGCCATCGATGGTCTCGTCGGACGCCGCGCTGGCGAAGGCCTCACCGGACAGCTTGAGCACGACGCGCCGCCAGCGGGCCGGCGTCACCCCCCGACGACCACCTGGGCGAAGCGGGCGACGGTGGCGTCGCCCAGCACCTGGGCGACGGACCTCTTGTCGTCCTTGGCGAAGGGCTGGTCCAGCAGGACCTGCTCCTTGTACCAGCCGCCCAGCATGCCCTCCACGATCTTGGGTAGGGCCGCCTCCGGCTTGCCGGTGTTCCGGGCCTGGTTCTCCAGGGTGGCCCGCTCCTCCGCCACCAGCTCCTCGGGGACCTCGTCGCGGGTGACGTACTTGGGCTTGCCGAAGGCGGCGTGGACGGCGATGTCGTGGGCCAGCTCCTGGGACCCGCCGGCCAGCACCACCAGGACGCCGTTGACACCCCGGCCGTTCTGGACGTGCAGGTAGGTGTCGAGGACCTGGCCGTCGCCGGCCTCCACCCGCACGACCCGGCCCAGCTCGATGTTCTCCTTGAGGGTGGCCCGCAGCTGGTCGAGGACTTCCTTCTTCTGGGCGACGGAATCCTCGCCCTCGTCGGCCACCAGCTGGGCCAGCTCGTCGGCCAGGCTCACGAAGTCGGGCGACTTGGCCACGAAGTCGGTCTCGCTCTTGAGCTCCACCAGGGCGGCCACCGAGCCAGCTCGGGCCAGGGCCACCGCGCCTTGGGTGTTCTCCCGGTCGGCCCGCTTGGCCGACGACACCATCCCCTTCTCCCGCAGCCACTTCTTGGCGGACTCGAAGTCGCCGCCGTTCTCCACCAGCGCCTTCTTGGCGTCCATCATCCCGACACCGGTGTCCTGGCGGAGCCGCTGCACGGCCTTGGGGCTGATCTCGGCCATCTACCTCTCCTCCCCGGCGCCGGCGGCCGGCGCGGCAGGCCCCTCGCCGGCCGCCTCCGGCGCGGGCAGGGGGCTCGGCTCGCCAGCGGGGGCAGCCGGGACGGGTACCTCCGCCT
>JBOGHQ010000113.1:0-4342 GCA_050744785.1 Acidimicrobiales bacterium
CGGGTGGGCGCCAGCTCCTTGTCCTTGACCCACTGCCCCTCGAGGAAGTCGAAGTGGCGGACGAAGCGGTCGAGCAGGCCGGGGTAGTTCTCCTCGTCGTAGCCGAGGGCCCGCAGGAGCACGAACAGGCTGAGGCGGCGCTTGCGGGCCACGCGGGTGCCGGCCGTGATGTCCTTGCCCGGCTTGGCCTCGACGTCGAACTCGATCCACTCGCCACGGTAGGGGTGGATGGTTCCGGTGACGACGGTCTTGACATCCCGGCCCGGCTGGAAGATGACGCCGGGGCTGCGCACCAGTTGGGACACCACGACCCGCTCGGTGCCGTTGATCACGAAGGTGCCCTTGTCCGTCATCATCGGGAAGTCCCCCATGAAGACGGTCTGCTCCTTGATCTCGCCGGTGGTGGCGTTCATGAAGCGGGCGCGCACGAAGATGGGCGCGGAGAAGGTCATGTCCTTCTCCTTGCACTCCTCGACGCTGAACTTGGGCGGCGGCCGCAGGTCGGCGTCGGTGGGGTCGAACTCCAGCTCCAGCCGGAGCTGGCCGGTGAAGTCCTCGATGGGGCTGATGTCGCGGAACGTGTCCGCCAGCGCGGTGTCGAGGAACCAGCGGAACGAGTCCCGCTGGATGGCGATCAGGTCAGGGAGGGGGAGGACTTCGTCGAGGTTGGCAAAGGACAGGCGTTCCCGAGCGGGAGAACGAGACGGCAAGGTCTACTCCTCGGTAAGGGTGACCGGGCGCGCTGGAAGAAGGGCCGATTCTCCAGGGCGCGAGCGGGCGAGCACGGCAACCGCTTATTGTACGCGCGGGCAGGGCAAAACACAACCCCACCGCCGGCGGGTGCGAAAAGCGTAAGGCGAACGCTCGAATCCGTCAAGGGTTTCGCCATTTTCGCCGTCGCAACCAGAGGTTGCTCGGCGAGCTGGCCGTGCCCTGGGCGGCCGGCAGAGCCGACCGCCCTCCGCTCGTTCCCTTACGCCGGCTGCGCCGGCGGGTGCGCCCAGCCACTGAGGGGCCGCCTCTGGCGGCCCCTGCCTTTGACCGGGCGCTTCCTCCGCTGTGCTGCTTACTTCACCTCTACGGAGGCGCCGGCTGCCTCGAGTTGCGCCTTGGCCTTCTCGGCGTCCTCCTTGGAGGCCCGCTCCAGGACGGGTTTGGGGGCGCCGTCAACCAGATCCTTGGCCTCTTTGAGGCCGAGGCTGGTGAGGGACCGCACCTCCTTGATGACCTGGATCTTCTTGTCGCCGGCGCCGGTGAGGATGACGTCGAACTCGTCCTTCTCCTCCTCGGCGGGGGCGGCCTCGGCCCCGCCCCCACCGGCGCCGGGGGCGGCGACGGCGACGGGCGCCGCAGCGGTGACGCCGAAGCGCTCCTCGAACTCCTTGAGCAGCTCGCTCAACTCGAGGACGGTCATGCCGGCGATGGAGTCCAGGATCTCTTCCTTGGTGGCCATGGTGGTGTCTCCTCTACGGGTTCTCGGTCGTGGCGGACGGCGTGTCGCCGGGGGCGACCTCGGCGGCCTCGGTGGTGCTGGACGGCGGAGAAGGCTCTCCGGGCTCCGGCGCGCCCTCGGCAGGGTCCTCGGTGCTCGGCGGCGTCGCCGGCTCGTCGGATGCGGCCGGCTCGGCCGGTGCCCCCTCGGCCGGGGCGGCGCCAGCCGCCTCGTGGGCCGGGGCGTCGGCGGCACCGCCCTTGTCGATCAGGGCCTTGAGGCCGTAGGCGAAGTTCCGGGGGAGGGCCTGGAGCAGGCCGGCCAGCTGGACCATCGGCGCGGCCAGGGCGGCGGCGAAGCGGGCCAGCAGCACCTCGCGGGGCGCCACATCGGCCAGGGCGGCGGCGTCGGCGGAGCTCAGCACCTTGGTGCCGAGCACGCCGCCCTTCACCACCAGGGCGGGGTGGGCCCGGGCGAAGTCCCGCAGGGCCTTGGCCACGTCCACGGCGTCGCCGGCCACGAAGGCGATGGCAGTGGGGCCCTGGAGCATGGCTTCCAGCTCATCCAGGCCCAGGTCGCGCGCCGCGAAGCGCACGAGGGTGTTCTTGTAGACCTTGTAGGTGCCGCCCGCCTCGGTGAGCGAGCGGCGCAGGGCGGCCATGTCCTTCACGGTCAGGCCGCGGTACTCGGTGAGAATGGCGGCGTCGGCCGCACCGAGGCGGGCCCGCACCTCCTCCACCACGGCGACCTTCTCCGGCCTCGGGTTCTCCATCCGCATCACCTCCTCGATCACCTGTAAAGGGCGCCCGGCACACGCAGACACGCCGAACGCCCTGGTTCCAGGAGGTTCGCCTCGTCAGGCGGGCGGGAGGCCCTTTACGCGCCCGGGGGCGCACCAGAGGTCTGCGGCGACGGACTTGTTCAGTAGTGGGTACGAACGGTACTACGAGGCGGCTGCCTCGGCGATCTCCTCGTCGGTGATCCGCACCCGGTTGGGATCGACCTTGATGCCGGGCCCCATGGTGGAGGCCACGGTGACGCTCCTGATGTAGCGGCCCTTGGCGGCGGCAGGCTTGGCCCGCTGGAGCTCCTCCACCACGGCCTTGGCGTTTTGGAGCAGGTCCGACCGGGAGAACGACGCCTTGCCGATCGGCACGTGGACGTTGCCGAACTTGTCGGTGCGGTACTCCACCCGGCCGCCCTTGAACTCCGTGACGGCCCGCCCCACGTCGGGGGTGACGGTGCCCGTCTTGGGATTGGGCATGAGGCCGCGAGGACCGAGCACCCGGCCCAGCCGGGCCACCTGGGCCATCATGTCCTGGGTGGCGATGGCCACGTCGAAGTCCAAGAAGCCGCCCTGGATGCGCTGGACCAGGTCGTCGGCGCCCACCACGTCGGCGCCGGCGTCGCGGGCTTCCTGGGCGGCGTCCCCGGCGGCGAAGACCGCGACCCGCACCTGCTTGCCGGTGCCGGCCGGCAGGGCAACGGTGCCCCGGACGATCTGGTCGGCCCGGCGGGGGTCGACCCCGAGCCGCACGGCCAGCTCCACCGTCTCGTCGAACTTGGTGCCGGACAGCCGCTTCACCAGCTCGACGGCCTCGACGGGGCCGTGCAGGTTCTGGCGGTCGAAGCCGCGCATGGCGTTCTCGTACCGCTTCCCTCGTTTCGGCATGACGCCTCCCTCCTTGTGGGGTTGAAAGGCCGGGCGGGCGAGGTCCTCCCTGACCCCGGCTGTGCGGACGCTACTGCTACTTGACGGAGATCCCCATGGACCGGGCGGTGCCGACCACCTGCTTCTTGGCTGCGTCGATGTCGTTGGCGTTGAGGTCGGGCATCTTGGTCTGGGCGATCTCGGTGAGCTGGGCATCGGTGATGGTGCCGGCGCCGGTCTTGCCGGGGGCGCTGGACCCCTTCTCGACGCCGGCCGCCTGGCGCAGCAGCACCGGCGTGGGCGGCGTCTTGAGGATGAAGGTGAACGACCGGTCCTCGAAGACGGTGATCTCGACGGGGATCACGCTCCCCCGCTGGCTCTCGGTGGCGGCGTTGTACTGCTTGCAGAACTCGGGTGTGGATACGCCGTGCGGGCCGAGGGCCGTGCCCACCGGTGGGGCCGGTGTGGCCGCCCCGGCCGGCAGCTGGATCTTGACGATGGCGGCGACGCGCTTCTTCGCCATGAGGTTCCTCTTCTCTCCTCCGCCGCCAGCTAGAGCTTGGCGACCTGGCTGAACTCGAGCTCGACGGGAGTCTCGCGCCCGAAGATGTTGACGAGGACCTTGAGCTTCAGCTGGTCCTCGTTGATCTCGGCGATCTGGCCCGAGAAGTCGGCGAAGGGGCCCTCCCGCACCCGCACGCTCTCGCCGACCTCGTACTCCAGGCGGGGCCGGGTCTTCTTGGCCGCCTCCGTGCCCTCGGCCTTGACGCCGAGGAAGGTCTCCACGTCCTTGCGGGCCAGCGGCACCGGCTTGGAGCCGTGGCCCACGAACCCGGTGACGCCGGGGGTGTTGCGCACGACGTACCAGGAATCGTCGTCCAGCTCGCAACGGACCAGGAGGTAGCCGGGGAAGACCTTCTTCTGGACGACGACCTTCTTGCCGCCCTTGAACTCGATGACGTCCTCCACCGGGATGACGACCTCGTAGATCCGGTCCTCCATGTTCATGGAGGAGATCCGGCTCTCCAGGTTCGACTTCACCTTGTTCTCGTAGCCGGCGTAGGTGTGGACCACGAACCACTGGCCCGGGCGGTCGTAGGGGCTCTCGACGGGGAGCTCCTCCTCGTCGCCCCCCTCGCCCTCGCCGGCCACGTCCTCGCCCTCGGCCAGGAGGTCCTCGGCGGTCACCACGACCTCAGCCCCCTTCGGGCCCTCGACGGCGGCGCCGGGCACGGCGTCGTCGACGCCGGCGCCGGCCG
>JBOGHQ010000114.1:0-8995 GCA_050744785.1 Acidimicrobiales bacterium
GGGTAGGTCACGGCAACCGGGCATTCTCCGCCGCGACCGCGCCAGTACCCTTTCCGTCGTGCCTGCACAGCACGACGCAGAGCTCGATCGGTTCCTCCTGAGCCGGCTTCCCGACCTGCGTTGATGCCTGAGGGGGGCCGGGCGAGGTCAGTCAGTCGCCAACCGGAGTAGCCGGCCCGAACGGTACTCGAGGTGGACGGCCGCCGGTTCGGGACGGCCTGGGCTGGCGGCCCCACCGGTTCCAGGGCAGCGTGCGACGACCGCTTCGACCAGTCCGGCAACCTGACCGTCGACCAGGGCTGCGTGCAGCTCGACCAATCCGGCCGGCAGGACGCGCCAATTTCGCCGGTAGATTCGTCCGCCGTGATCAGCGTGGTCGTGCCCGTGCTCAACGCGGCCGGCACCATCGGCGAGCAACTCGCCGCTTTGGCCGGCCAAGAGGCCGACGTCGCCTGGGAGGTGGTGGTGGCCGACAACGGGTCCACCGACGCCACCCGCAGCGCGCTCGACGCGGCCGGCCCCAAGCTGCCCCACCTCCGGGTCGTCGACGCCTTGCGCCGACGGGGCCCGGCGGCCGCCCGCAACCAGGGCGCAGCCGCCGCCAGGGGCGACGTGCTCGCCTTCTGCGACGCCGACGACGTCGTTGCGCCGGGGTGGCTTGCTGCGGTGGCCACCGCGACGGGCGAGCACGACTTCGTGGCCGGCAGCCTCGACATTGGTGGCCGCTGGCGTCCCCCGGCCCCGCCGGATTCCGATCCGCCGCCTCTGTGGGCCCCCACCACCGGAACCTTCGGCTGGTTGAAGTATGGCCTGGGCGCCAACATGGCGGTCTCCCGCCGCGCCTTCGACCAGCTGGGCGGCTTCGCCGAGGAGCTCCAGGCCGGCGAGGACCTCGACCTGTCGTGGCGCCTCCAGTTGGCCGGCTATCCGCTCCACTACGAACCTGCCGCCCTGGTGTACAAGCGGCCCCGGCCCACCAGCGCCCACCAGGTCCGCCAGTACATCAAATACGGCCGCTACAACGTGATGATCTACAAGCGCCTGCGCAGTGCCGGCATGCCGCGCCGTCCGCTCGACGCCCAACTGCGCCATTACGGCTGGCTCGGGCTTAACGCGTGGCGGCTGGTGGCGGGCGGCCGGGGCCGGGTCACCTGGCTCATCTCCGCCTCGGCTGGGGCAGGACGGATACTCGGCTCCATCCGCTATCGGACGCTGTACCTGTGAACGCCATCACCTCGGTCATCCGCCGGCTCCAGACCACCGGCAGCCGGCCGGGCCTTGTCGTGGCCTTGGTCGCCCTCGCCGCCGTGGGCGCCGGGTCGGTGGTCTGGTGGCGGCTGACCCGGGCCGACACCGAGCCAAATCTCGTGCGCCCTAACACAGCGCCGCCTTCGGGCGTCCGCGCGGGCGCGCCAAGGGAAGTGGAGGGCATTGCGCCGATGGTAGGATATTCGCGGCTAACTTCGGGTGCAGGACACTAGCAGGTGACGTCCACCCGCGGGTCCGGCCACCAGTAGCGGTTGCCGCATTGCGCCCAAGTGCTCTTCCGGCCCGTCCACGGCGTGCCGTCCCAATTGACATCCGCCAGGAGAACCGAGGCCGCACCGGTGAAGTCGTTGTGGACGGCCTGCACCGCTGTCGCGCCCCACAACCGCATCGCGACCTTGTCGGGCGGGAGCTTGGCGTAGGTCCGGACGAAGTTCGGAATGGTGTTGCCCGTGACCACGGCGCCATTCACGTAGGTGAGCTCGAACGCCGAGCGGGGACCGCCGGTCGGGGTGTTGCTCACGTTCCCGGTGAAGGTGAACCCGGACCGGGGGACCTCGGCCGTGCCGGTCACCCACGCGAAGAACGGCACGCCGTCGAGGATGTTCCTGCTCACCTCGACCCCGTCGACCTTGCCGGCGTAGCCCCCGGCCGAGAAGAAGATGCCGCCGAACTTCCCACTGAAGCGGTTGTCAACGACCTTCACGTTGGCCGCACCGCTGCCGGTGGGGAACCCGTGGGCGTCGTAGCCGGTGAGACCGTCCGGCTCGATGTCGACGGCGGTGATGCCAGTGCTGTTGACCTGGTTGCCGGAGAAGGTCACGTTGCGCCCGCCGACGACCGAGAAGCCCTGGCGGCCGGAGTAGCTGAAGTTGTTGTTGCGCACCACCACGCCGTCCGACCACCGCCAGTCGCGGTAGAGGTTGGACTGGACCATCACGAAGTCGCCGTACACCTCGGACACGGTGTTGTTCTCGATCAGGGCGTTGGTCACACCGACCAGGGCGAAGGCATGGTGGCCGGCGTACTCACGGTGATAGCGGTGGTCGGCGTTGACGCCGCGGATGACCAGATTGCGGACCGTGAGGTCCCGGCCACCCCAGAAGCGCAGGTGGTTCCGGGTCTGGACCTGCCCCCACGTCCCCGACCCCACGGTAAAGGCCCGGAGCGTGGCGCCGTTGCCGTCGATGGTGAGGCCGTTGCGGTCCTTGACGAGCACCGTCCCCTCGATGCGGTAGCAGCCGCCGGGGAGCAGGCGAAGGGTGGACCCGTCCGGCACGGAGGCGATCCAGGACGTGAGCTTGGACGTCACGTCGACCGAGCAGTTGGCGGCGATGGTGAGCGGCACGGTCACCACCGTGCCTATCGGCGTGCCGCCGGTGGTGCTGGCGGACGTGCCTGTGGGGGTGGTCGTGGCCGGTGTCGTGGTCGTCGGGGAACTGGAGGAGGTCGAGGCGCTCGGGGTGGACGAGCCGGTGGCGGGCTCGGCCCCGGCCGGCGGGGCGCCCGCCCCTCCGAGGAATGCGCCGAGGAGGGAGGAAGCGGCAAGGGCGGCGGCCGTGCGCACGACCCGGGCCCGCAGTGGCATGGGAGTCAAGGGGTTCTCCGTTCGGGGGGACGTTGACGATCAGAGCGTCAAGGGAGGGAAGGGGCCGGCGACTACAACCCGTGGGCTAAGCATCGGCGTCCGAGCCGGCCCCCTTGACGGGCTCCTTCCCTGCACGGTGGAAGGCAGCATCCCCCCTACTCTGGGGACGATGGCCGCCGAAGCCGAGACGGGGGGTTTCCTCCAGCGCCCGTGGGGGGGCGACGACTCGCTCCGCCAGCGCTTTGAGGCGGTGGCCCCGTACCTGGCCGGCTGGTCGGTACTGGACGTTGGCTGTGCTTCGCGGTTCGGCCGGCCCGACTGGGTCCATGGCCTGGTGGCCTCGTGCGCCCGGGAGGCGGTGGGGATCGACCTCGACGCCGAGAAGGTATCGGCCATCGCCGCCACCGGCCACGACGTCCACGTCGCCGACGCCCGCCACTTCGACCTCGGCCGCACCTTCGAGGTCGTCTTCGCCGGAGAGCTCATCGAGCACCTCGACGACGTCCGCGGGTTCCTGCGATCGGTACGCCGGCACCTCCGGGGCGATGGCCGGCTCGTCCTCACCACCCCGAGCACGTTCTACCTCGCCAACTTCGTCTACCGCCTCCGCGGGAGCGCACGTGTCCATCCGGAGCACACGTGCTGGTTCTGCGCCTCGACGATCCGCCAGGTCCTTGCCACGAACGGCTTCACGGTGACCCACCTCGACTACGTTGGCCACCAGCCTCCCACCCCGGCCCGCAGGCTGGCGGCGGCCGCCGCCGAGCGGCTGTTGCCGCCCGCTCTCTCCCGGGACACCATGCTGGTCGTGGCCGCGCCAGCACCGTCGCCATAGCGCGGAGCGGCAGGCCGACGTGTCTTGCCTCCGCGTGCTCCATGTCATCGCCAGCGGCCGCCGACGGGGGGCCGAGATCTTCGCCGCCGACCTCATTCCCCGCCTCGCAGAAGCGGGCCTCGACCAGCGGGTGGTCGTGCTCCAGGGCCCGTCGCCTCTCGCAGTGGACTACGGCGCTCGCGTCACGGTGGCGCTGGCCGAGCGGTCGATGACCGGTTGGTCGGATGGGCTGCGGGTGCTGCACCGGCTCCGCCGCACGATTCGCTCCTGGCGGCCCCACGTCGTGCAGGCCCACGGGAGCGACGCCCTCAAGCTGAGCCTGGCCGCCGGCCTCGGGACGGGCACCCCCGTGGTGTACCGCAACATCGGCCTCGCGGCGCCATGGGCCCGGACCGGCGTGCGCCGCCTGATGTGGCAGGGCCTCGTTCGCCGGGCTGCCTGGACCGTGGGCCTGGCCGAAGCCGTGAGCAGGGAGACCGTCGTCCGGTTCGGCGCGCCTGCGGAGCGGGTCACCACGATCATCAACGGCGTCGACCCGGCGCGCCTGGCGCCGACCCGGTCCCGAGCGCAGATGCGGGCGGAGCTCGACGCGGAGGCGGACGCGAAGGTCGTGCTGTCCCTCGCCGCCCTGACGTGGGAGAAGGACCCCTTGGCCCATGTCGAGGTCGGGGCGACCGTTCTCGCGGCGCGGCCGGATGCTCTCCACCTGATCGCCGGCGACGGGCCCCTGCGAGAGGTCGTGGCCCGGGAGGTCGCCCGACGAGGCCTCGATGCCCGGATGCGCCTGCTCGGCAGCCGGCCGGACGTCGCCGACCTGCTGCGGGCGAGCGACGTGCTGCTCTTCGCCAGCCGTGCGGACGGGATGGAGGGGATGCCCACGATCCTCATCGAGGCGGGAATGGCCGGCGTTCCCGTCGCCGGGTACGACGTGGCGGGAGCCGCCGAGGTCGTCGTGAACGGCGAGACCGGGTGCCTCACGCCAGCCGGCGACCCCACCGCCCTCGCCGGGGCGGTGACGGCGCTGCTCCACGACGCCGAGGGCCACCGGCGAATGGGGGAGCGGGCCGCCCGGCTCTGCCGTGACCGCTTCGACGTGGCCGACCAGGTGGACCGGTACCTGGACATCTACCGGACCGTGGCGTCAGCGGCCACTCCGCAGCGTCGCCCGTAGCGATACGCCCGTCGGGTGGCCCAGCGGCGCGCGCCACGGCGTCAGGCGCGAAGCTGGTCCCGTGGTGGCAGGCGGGGTGAGGGAGATGGGCCGGCGGCGGTTCGTGGAGCTGCCGTACGGCGTGCAGCGGCGGGTGCTGCGAGCCCTCGGCAAGCGGGCGCCCTGGGACCCTGGGTTCGACTTGACCGCCCCGCCGGTGCCCGATGGCCTGCTGGCCGGCCCCCCCGACTTCGTGGGTATCGGGGTGCAGAAGGCCGGCACCACGTGGTGGTCCTCGCTGATCGACGCCCACCCGGGCGTCTACGCCCATCCCGGCTTCCACAAGGAGCGCCACTACTTCGACCGCTTCTGGGGCGAGCCGTTCACCGAAGAACACGTCGCCGGGTACCACCAGTGGTTCCCCAGGCCGGCAGGAAGGCGCACGGGATGCTGGACACCGGACTATCTCCACCAGCATTGGACGGCCCCCCTCCTTCACGCCGCCGCGCCCGAGGCCAAGCTCCTCGTGCTGGTGCGGGACCCGGTGGAGCGCTACGTCTCGGGCGTCACCCACGACGTGGCCCGGGGCGACCGGCGCCCGGCCGTGGCGACCCTGGCGTTTGCCCGCGGGTTGTGCACCGCGGCCCTGGCGCGCTACGAGCGGTTCTTCGGCCGGGACCGCCTGCTCGTCCTGCAATACGAGGCCTGCCGGGAGGCGCCCCATCCGGCGCTGGCGGAGACGTTCGCCTTCCTCGGCCTCGAGCCGTGGCAGCCGGCGTCGATCCGCGAGCCCGTCAACCCGACCGGGGGACCCAAGGTCCCGCTCGCCGATTCCGAGCGGCTCGAGCTGATCGCCCGCTACCGAGACGAGGCAGTGGCCCTGGCCGAGCGCTACCCGACCATCGACCTGTCCCGTTGGCCGAACTTCCGCGACCTGGTGTGACCGGCGGGCTGGCCGGTCCGGAGCAGGTCCCCGGTGCGCCGCCCCGGCGCGTGCGCCGGCCGTCCGCCGGGGCGGTACCGTCTTGGTCGTGGACCGGGGGGTTCGGGGTAGCAGCACGTCAGCGCCTCCTCCCTTCGCGCCTCCCGGGACGGGCCCCGGGATGATGCGGGCCGACAGCAGAGGGGGGCGCGCCGCCCGGAGGTGGCCCATGTCGCTTTCGGGGAAGCCCGGCGTGTGGTCGTCGTGGCACCCGGCCCGGCCGTTCCTCGCTCCCTCCCGGCGCCGGCTGATCGCCGTGGCGGTGACCTCGGGGCTGGGCGGCCTGGCCGAGGCGGTGGTGCTGGTGCTGGTGGTGAGCGCGGCCGTGGCCATGGGCGCCGGGAGCACCACCGCCACGCCCACCCTCGGCCCCGTGGCTTCCCTCGATCTCGAGGTGCCCGACCTGCTCGGCCTGGCCCTCGTCCTGGCCATGGCCATGGCCGCCCTGCGGACGGCGGCGGCCCACCTGGCAGCTCGGCTGGGTGCCGACACGCTGGCCGCCACCCGCAAAGCCACCTTCCGGTCCTTCATCCGGGCCTCCTGGGCCGTCCAGTCCCAGCAGGAGCACGGGCGGCTCCAGGACCTCCTGACGACCCACCTGGTACACGTGGCCATGGCCGTCCAGTACTTCGCCCTCGGGGCCACCGCGCTGTGCAACTTCGCCGCCCTCTTCGTGGCCGCCCTGGTGGTCGACCTGCCGGCGGCGGTCGGCATCGTGGCCGTGGTCGGCGTGCTGTTCGTGGTGCTCCGCCCGGTGAGCACGCGCGGCCGGAGGGCAGCCGCCGCCCACGCGGCAGCCAACCTCGACTACGTGCAGGCGGTGGCCGAATCGGTGGCCGTAGTGCGCGAGGTCACGGCGTTCAACGTGGGAGGTGCCGTCCAGGCTCGGGTCGACCGGGCCGTCGACGACGTCTCCGCCCCCTACTTCCGGATGCGGCGGCTGGCCGCGCTGGTGGCGCCGCTCTACCAGAACGCGGCCATCGTGTTCCTGGTGGCCGTCATCGCGGGCCTCTATGCCCTCGGCTCCACCCGCCTCGGGAGCCTCGGGGCGGTCGTGCTCATGCTGCTGCGAGCCCTGTCGTACAGCCAGACCATGCAGCTGGCCGTGCACAACTTCAGCGAGGTCGCGCCCTACCTGGACCAGGTCCAGGACGACCGCCGGCGCTACGAGGCGGCGGCCCGGAAGGGCGGCTCCCAGCCGCTCCCGGAGCTGCGCCGCATCTCCTTCGAGGACGTGTGGTTCGCCTACGACGGCGCCCGGCCGGTGATCAGGGGCGTGTCCTTCGACGTAGGGCGGGGCGAGGCCATCGGGATCGTGGGCCCTTCCGGGGGCGGCAAGTCCACCCTCCTGGCCCTGCTCGTGCGGATGCTGGAGCCCGACCGCGGCCGCGTCCTGGTCAACGGGACCGACGCCGCCGAGATCTCCCTCGACGACTGGCACGCGCGGGTGGCGCTGGTGCCCCAGGACCCCCGCCTGCTGCAGGCTTCGGTCGCCGAGAACATCGCCTTCTTCCGGCCGGTGAGCCGGGCGGCCGTCGAGCACGCCGCCGAGATGGCGCACCTCCACGACGAGATCACGGGCTGGCCCGGGGGCTACGACGCCCAGGTGGGCGTCGGCGGCGGGGGGCTCTCGGGCGGGCAGCGCCAGAGGCTGGCCATCGCCCGGGCCCTGGTGGGTGCCCCGGACCTCGTGGTGCTCGACGAGCCCACCAGCGCCCTCGACGTGCACTCGGAGTCCCGGGTGCAGCGCGCCCTTGAGGAGCGGGCCGGTACCACCACCCTGTTCATCGTGGCCCACCGCCTCTCCACCCTGAGCATCTGCGACCGCATCATGGTCCTCCAGGACGGCGCCCTGCAGGCCTTCGGGCGCCCCGACGAGCTGCTCGGCACCAACGCGTTCTACCGCGAGGCGGTCGAGCTGTCCGGGCTGCGGCCGTGAGCCGGGGGAGGCGGCGGTGCTGAGCAACCTGATCGGCCTCGCCAAGCCGGTGCTGGTGGCGGGGGTCCTGGCCGCCCTCACGCTGCCGCTCATCCGCTCGGTCGAGCGGCGGCCCGGCAACGCCGGCGTGGCCCGCGTCATGCGCTGGGGCCTGGCGCTCAAGCTGGCCGCCGTGCCCGTCTACCTCCAGGTGGTGGCCACCTTCTACGAAGGGGTGGCCGACTACAACCGCTACCACGGCATCGGCAGCAGGGTGGCCGGGTCGCTGCGCACCGGGGACCTCAGCCTGGAGGTCGGGCCGGTGGTGGGGGAGGGCTTCGTCGGGATCGTGGCCGGGGTGGTGTACGCCATCGGGGGCGTCTCCCGCCCGGTGGGCTTCCTGGTGTTCTCGTGGCTGGCCTTCCTGGGGATGTACTTCTTCTTCCGCGCCTTCGAGACCGCCCTTCCCGGCGCCGACCGCACGCGGTACGCCAAGCTGCTCTTCCTCTTCCCCACCATGATCTTCTGGTCGTCGGCCATGGGGAAGGACGCCATCATGGTGTTCGCCCTCGGCGTGGGCAGCTTCGGCGCCGCCCGCCTCCTGCGCCAGGAGCGGGGGGGCGCGGCGGTGCTGGCCGCCGGCGCCGTCGTGGCGCTGATGGTGCGGCCCCACATGAGCCTGCTGCTGCTGTGCGCCGTCGGCCTGGCCGTCGCCGTCCGCCGGTCGGCGCCCTCGGCCGTCCCCGGGGTCAAGCTGGTGGTGCTCGCCGCCCTCGGCCTGGGCACCCTGGCCGTGGCCGGCAAGGTGGCGGAGTTCGTCGGGGTCGACTCGTTGAACCCCTCGAGCGTCAGCGAGGTGCTGGACGAGACGGAGGAGAACACGCTGGCCGACAACCAGGGCCAGGGCACGGGCGACACGTTCGGGTCGAGCGTGGAGCGCAGCGGCTCCCGCGGCCCGCTCCACTTCCCCCGGCACGTGGTGACGGTGCTGTTCCGCCCGTTCCTCTTCGAGGCCCGCAACGGCCCCGCCATGGTCGCCGCCGCCGAGGGCACGGTGATGCTCGCCCTCGTGGTCCTCGCCCGGCGCCGCCTGGTCGCCCTGCCCCGCCTGCTGCGCCGCCATCCCTACCTGCTGGCGTCGCTGGCCTACGTGATCGTAGCCATCTACCTGTTCTCCAGCTTCAGGAACCTCGGGCTCCTGGCCCGCCAGCGGGTCCAGCTCCTGCCCGCCCTGCTGGTGCTCCTCTGCCCGCCGT
>JBOGHQ010000115.1:0-2161 GCA_050744785.1 Acidimicrobiales bacterium
GTGCTGGCCGCCGCCGCTGCGGTCGTCGCCGTGCTCGCCAGCGTGACCCTGCTCGACGACGATGCCGACCGGCGGGTGTCGACCACCGAGCCAGGCCCGACCAGCTCGGCGCCGTCCACGACGACCACCGTGGCGCCAGAGCCAGCGAGCCCGATGGCGGTCTGGCCGCCTGCGAACGGGGACGAGTTCACCGATCCGGTCCGTCTCGTGGACTCGTTCCTGCGGGGCTACCTGGTGAGCGAGGCGCCGGCCCTGTCGCCCTTCCGCGCCACCGGGCCGGGTGCGGGGGAGGTCGATGTCTACCTGCGGGGCGAGGACGGCGAGGTCCGTCGCGACCTCGTCAACGCCACGGTGTCGGTCGTGGAGCCCGATGGGCACTGGCTGGTGGCCGGCGCCCGTTCCGACGACATCGTGGTCACCTCCCCGCAGGCCGGTGCGACGGTGGGTCGGCCCGTGGTCGTGGAGGGAAGGGGCCGGGGCTTCGAGGGGAACATGGTCGTCGAGGCCGTTGCACTGGGCCAGGGCCGCCGCGACCGGCTGGCCCAGGGCGTTGCCATCGCGGGCTGCTGCGAGACCCTCGAGCCGTTCCGGGTCGAGCTCGACCTCGGCGCGGCTGAGGTGGCGGAGGGCTCGGTGGTGGTGGTCAACGACACCGGTTCCTTCGTGGTCGTCCCCGTCCGGTTCGGGACGACGCCGGCGCCGGGCCTGTCGTCGGTGGACATCGGGCTGGTGGGGCCCGACGGCACCATCGTCCGCAGGCCCCGCACCATTGCGCGCTCCACCGGCGTGCTGCGGGCCGCAGTGGAACAGCTCCTCCGCGGCCCCACCGCGGCCGAGCGCGACGAGGGCCTGCGGTCGGCCCTCGACCAGGCCGCCGCGGCAGTGGAGTTCAGTGTCACCATCCGCGACGGGATGGCCGTGGTGGACTTCGCGGCCGGACTGCCGGCGTCCAGCCCCAGCACGTCAGCCTCCGCCGCCAGCGAGAAGTTCCTGGCCCAGCTCCAGGTCACCGTGTTCCAGTTCCCTGCCGTCGCCCGCGCCGAGTACCGCATCGATGGGAGCTGCGAGGCGTTCTGGGCCTGGCTCCAGCGGGACTGCACCATCGTGGAGCGGTAGTGGCTCGGCCTCATTGGTTCGCTTCGCGCACTCCACTCGGCCGGATCAATGGTGCTCCGGCGGGCGAGCGGAGCTCGCGCCGCCTCCGCCCTGTTCTCTTGGTGTGCCCGCCGCCGGAAGGGCCGCCTGCGGCGGCGCCAGCGGCCGCGGACGGGACTTCGCCAACGAGGCGGAACCTTTGGCCAGGGCGGTAGCTGCGAGGTACCAGACTGTCGGTCGTGGACGGCCGGCAGGAACTGGTGCGGCGGGGGCTGGCGGCGCCGGCGGTGAGCCGGCTGACGGCCCGGGCCCTCGGCCGGCTGCCGTTCGAGGCGCTGGGCCCCACCAAGGCCGTGCTCAAGCGGTTCTTCTCACCGGGGGAGTGGTCGGCGGCCGACGAGGATGAGCTGGCCGGCGTGGTGGGGCCGGGCGAGGGGTGGTGGCGCGAGGAGCTGGACGGCGAGGTCGCCATCGAGTTCGGCTGGGAGGGCGGCCGCTTCCGGCTGGCCGCGACCGCCGCCGTCGGTGGGCCGGCCGCCCCGCCCGTCCCCGTCGCGACGGCGCTCGACCTGGCCGCCACCTTCGACGGACCGGTGGTGCCCGAGGCCACGCCGAACCCCCGGACGCTGGTCTTCCGTACCGGCCCGGTCCACGACGGTGACAGCCGTGAGTACCGGGCCGGCGCCGGCACCCCCGGTGACCGTCGGGTCGACCGGTTGTTCCGCTCCTTCCCGGACCTGGCCACCGTCCTCGTCGCCCGCGACTTCGTGGCCCTCAGCGTGCGCCGACCCGGGCAGTGGGAGACGCTCCTGGCGCCGGTGCTGGAGGTGGTGACGGAGGAGTTCGCCCGCTCCGAGGACACCGAGCCCCGTGCCGCCGCCCCCTCGGCCGACGTGGACGTGCGCGGCGTGGCCGCCCGCCCCGCCTCCGCCGGCTCCCGCCGGAGGCAACCCACCGCCGTCGACCGGGCGTGGGCGGAGCTGGGCCGGCTGCGGCCGGACCGGCCCGACCAACTGGCCGCGCTCATCGTCGCGTCGGCCCACGCCGACGCCGCCCACCGCCAGGT
>JBOGHQ010000116.1:0-7342 GCA_050744785.1 Acidimicrobiales bacterium
CGGGTGCGGGTCATCGACCACGTGGCCGAGCGCCGCCGCTGTGCCTGCGGCCACGACACCGACGCCTTCGCCCTCTTGCCACCCGGGCCGCTCCCGCGTCGGCGCCACCAAGGCGGCTGGGACGTTCACCAGCGTGCCGCGTTCAACCTGGCCACCCGTTTGCGCCACGACCACGACCAGGGGCTGCGCCTCCTCGATATCAGCGGGACCTTCCGCAGCGGGGACGGGGCGACGGCGTTTGCCACCATCCGCAGCTACATCCAGACCGTCGCCCTCAACGGCCACAATCGACTGGACGCCCTCCACCAGCTCTTCACCACCGGGCCGTGGTTACCGCCGCGACTCGCCGGCGGCACCTGACTGGTTACTTCTTCTTTTCCCACCGGCTTGGGGATCCTTTAACCGACCGGGGAGGACCGCTTAACGGCGGGACCCGGACACTGGTCGCACGTTCACGACCAGAAGGGCCGACCAATGAAGCTTGTTCCGTCCGCTGCCCGCCTCGCTGCCGCCACGGGTTCCGCTCTCCTCCTGGGCGGTATCGCCTATGCCGCCTCGGGAAGTGCCCCCGCCCCCGTCGAGGTCAGGGCCGCCTCCGTGGCCAGCTCGCCCAGCTCCTCGGGGCCGGATGGCGCCACGTCCACCGCCACAGCCTCCACTGTCGTCCCGGCACCGGCGCAGGGCGGCGGCGTCGAGACCCGCAGCCTCGACGCGGCCGGCGCTGGCACGGTCACCTACAGCGTGGCCGGCTCGACACTGGCGCTCCGCAGCGCCACCCCGGCGGCGGGCTGGGCGGTGGAGGTCGAGCAGGCCGGCGGGGCCGAGATCGAGGTCGACTTCCGCTCCGGCGCCCGGCGGGCCCAGGTGAACGTGGAGTTCGATGATGGCGCGGTTCGGGAGCGGGTGCGGGCCCGTGACGACGCCGACGGCACCGACGTCCGCACCGAGACCGTGGCCACGACCGGCTTCACGTCCTCCACCCCGACCACGACGGCGACGACGAGCCCCACCACCACGCCGTCGTCCACCACGCCCACCACCATCGACGACGACGATGGCGACGACGACAACTCCGGTCCGGGCAGCGGCGACGACGACGACCGCGACAACTCCGGTCCCGGCGGTGGCGGCGGCGACCGCGACAACTCCGGGCCGGGTAGCCACGACTGATGCAGCGGCGCCCGGAGGTGGCCCGGCTCAGCGCTCCGTGCCGGCCCCCTGGCCGTAGAAGAGCTGCTCGACGAGGTGGCGGGCCCGGCGGGTGACCCTCCGGTACTCCTGGCGCAGCGCCGCGGCGGTGGTGCCACAGCTGCGGGCCAGCTTGGCCAGCTGGTCGGCCTGGGACGGGAAGGCGTCGCCGGGCGACCCCTTGACCAGGTACCACCTGTTCCGCACCCACTCGCAGAAGTGGTAGGCCTCGGAGAGGGTGGCGGCGTCCTGGGCGTCGATGGCGCCGGCCGCGGCCAGCCGGCGCAGGGCCTCCATGGTGCCGGTGGCCGGCACACCGTGGCGGAGCTGGAGGAGTTGCGCCGTCCACTCCACGTCCGACAGCGACCCCCGGCCCAGCTTGAGGTGGAACTGCGGGTCGCCGCCGGGAGGGATTCGTTCCCGCTCGACCCGCGCCTTCATGCGGCGGATCTCTCTGACGTGCTCCTGGGTCACGGGACGGGCCCACACCACGTCGCCCACCAGGTCCATGAACCGCCGGCCCACCTCCGCATCGCCGGCCACGAAGCGAGCCCGCAGCAAGGCCTGGCGCTCCCATGTCCACGCCCACCGCTCGTGGTAGGACCGGTAGCCGTCGAGGCTGCGGGCCAGCGGGCCGTCACGGCCCTCCGGACGCAGGCCGGTGTCGATGGCGAAGATCCGCGCCGCCGGGGACGACCCGCCCACCAGCTTGAGGAGGGATTCGGCGGTGCGCTCGGCCGCCTCGAACTCTGCCGGGGTGGCGCCGTGGTAGACGAACAGCAGGTCCAGGTCGCTGGCGTAGGACAGCTCGGCGCCGCCGAAGCGGCCCATGGCGATCACCGCGAACGGGACCCGGGGCTCCAGGACCTCGAGCGAGCACTCCAGCAACGCCTCGGCCAGGCTGGCCAGGCTGGCCGAGGTGTCCTCCAAGCCGTCGAGGCCCAGCACGTCCCGTGCACCGATCCTGGTCTGCTCGGCCCGGGCCAGCCGGTACAGGCCGCTGCGCCGCTCGTCGGCGTCGCCCCGCCACGCCACCGAGGCGCGGGCCCGTTCCAACAGGTCGTCGCGGCTGCGGCCGGCGATGGCGTCGTCGGAGGCCAGCTGGGCGATGAGCTCCGGGTGGTGCTCCAGCCCGCTCATCAGGATGCGGCTGGTGCCGAGGAGGAGGCACAGCCGCCGGGCCGCCTCCGGCGACTCACGGAAGGTGGCCACCAGCCGGGCGGTGCGGTGCGGGCCGGTGGCCAGGGTGCGGAGGCCGAGCAGACCAAGGTCGGGGTCGGGCGACTCCGAGAGCCACCCCAGCAGCAGGGGCAGCATCTGGTGCATGAGCCGTGAGGCCCGCCGCAGGCCGCGGGTCAGCTCGGCCATGGCCTGGCGCGTCCGTTCTGCATCGGTGAAGCCGAAGGCGGCCAGCCGGGTCTGCACCGCCTCCGCCGTCATGGGCGACGCACCGGTGAACGCCTCCAGCAGCGGCCGGAAGAACAGCCGCTCGTGGATGGAGCGCACGGTGGCCTGGTGGCGGCGAAGCTCGGCGTCGAAGTGGCTGAGGGCGGTGCCCTTGGCGTCGTCACGGAGGCCCATGACCCGGGCCAGGTGGGCCCTGGCCCCGGCGTCGGTGGGCACGGCGTGGACCTGCTGGTCCTCCACCAGCTGGAGGCGGTGCTCGACGGTGCGGAGGAACCGGTACGCCGACTCGAGGGCCTCGGCGTCGTCGTGGTCGACGTACCCGGCCTCGGCCATCTCCCGCAGGGCCACGAGGGTGGTGGAGGAGCGCAGCGCCGGGTCCCGGCGGCCGTGAACGAGTTGGAGGAGCTGGACGGCGAACTCCACGTCGCGGATGCCGCCCCTGCCCCGCTTGACCTCCCGCTCCAGCAGCCCCCGCTTGGCCAGCTCCTGCTCGGCACGGGCCTTCATGGCCCGCACCTCCCGGAGCTCCTCGGCGCCGAAGGGCCGGTTCCACACCCGCTCGGCGGCGGCGGCCAGGAAGGCCTGCCCCAGCTCGCCGTCGCCGGCGACGGGCCGCGCTTTCAGCAAGGCCTGGAACTCCCACGTGTTGGCCCACCGCTCCCAGTAGGCCTCGTACGAGGCGAGGGTTCGCACCAGCGGTCCCGCCCGGCCCTCGGGCCGAAGGCCGGCATCGACCCGGAAGCAGGTGCGGGCCAGTTCCATCACCCGGCGGGCGTCGCCCTCGCCCACGAACATGACGTCGATGTCGCTGGCGTAGTTGAGCTCGAGGCCGCCCAGCTTCCCCATGCCGATCACGGCCAGACCCGCTGCCGTCTCCTCGCCCGCCAGCCGGCAGGATGCGGCCAGCACGTCGTCGGCCAGGCCGGCCAGCTGGCGGCCGACGGCCTCCAGCTGGTCGAGCCCCACCAGGTCGCGGGCCGCGATGCGGAGCAACTCCCGCTGCTTCCAGGCGGCCAGCTCCTCCACCGTCGCGGCCTGTCGTGGCGGTCGCCGATCGAGGTCGGCCAGCACCTCGAGGGCCTGGTCGTCGACCAGGAGAAGCCGGGTGAGGAACCGGCTGGCGCCGGTCACCGCCACCAGGGTGTCGAGCAGGGTGGGGTTGGTGTCGAGGCAGCCGGCCAGGTCGGGGTGCGACTCCGTCAGGGCGTCGATGGCGATGGCCACCGCGGCGGGCGAGGCCGACCGCTCGACGGCCCGGTCCACGACGCGCTCGGCCATGCCCGGAGTCTCGCGCCGGGCCGGCGCCGGGCCCTGCCGGTCATAGGCTTGGCCTCGTGGGCCGCATCCGCATCGCCGCCTGCCAGGTGAACACCACCGTGGGAGACCTGGACGGCAACGTCGCCCGCATCGTCCGCGGTCTGGACGAGGCCGAGGACGCCGGCGCCGACGTGGCGGTCTTCCCGGAGCTGGCCATCACCGGTTACCCGCCCGAGGACCTGCTCCTCAAGCCCGGGTTCGTGGAGGACAACGTGGAGGCGCTGCAGAAGGTGGCGGCCCGCACCGGGCACTGTGCCGCAGTGGTGGGCTTCGTGGACCGCGACCGCGACCTCTACAACGCCGCTGCGGTGTGTGCCTTCGGGTCGGTCCAGGGCGTGTACCACAAGCGGGTGCTGCCCAACTACGCGGTGTTCGACGAGCAGCGCTACTTCAGCCCCGGTGTGGCGCCGCTGCGCCTGTTCGTGATCGGCGGCGTGCCGTGCGGCATCTCGGTCTGCGAGGACGCCTGGGCCCCAGCCGGTCCCATCGCCGAGCAGGCCGCCGGCGGCGCCGAGCTGGTCCTCAACCTGAACGCCTCTCCCTACTACCGGGGCCGGCGGGCCGAGCGGGAGCGCATGCTGGGCACCCGCGCCGCCGACACCTCCTGCGCCATCGCCTATGTCAACCAGGTGGGCGGCCAGGACGAGCTGGTCTTCGACGGCGCGTCCATGGTGCTGGACGCCACCGGGCGGGTGGTGGCGTCGGCGTCGCAGTTCGTTGAGGCCCGGCTGGTCGTCGACCTCGACGTGCACCCGGTGTACCGCAAGCGGCTCGTCGACCCCCGGGGGCGGGCCAGCGCGCCCGCCCTCGAACGGGTGGTCGTCACCGAGCAGGCGCAGCCGCGAGACGCCCGGGCCCCGGCCCAGCTTGAGCCCGCCGCACACCCGGTGGACGAGGTGTACGGCGCGCTGGTGCTCGGCACGCGGGACTACGTCACCAAGAACGGCTTCTCCGACGTGGTGATCGGCCTGTCGGGCGGGATCGACTCCTCGCTGGTGGCGGCCGTCGCCGTGGAGGCGCTCGGGGCCGAGCACGTCCATGGCGTGGCCATGCCGTCTCGGTACTCCAGCGAGGGCTCCCGGTCCGACGCCGCCCGGCTGGCGGAGGCGCTGGGCATCGACCTCCGGGTCATCGCCATCGAACGCGCCCATGCCGCCCTGCTCGAGATGTTGGCTCCGTCCTTCGGCGACGAACCGCCCGGCATCGCCGAGGAGAACCTCCAGTCCCGCATCCGCGGCACCGTGCTCATGGCGCTGTCCAACAAGCTCGGCTGGATGGTGCTGACCACGGGCAACAAGAGCGAGATGGCGGTCGGCTACTCGACCCTCTACGGCGACACCGCCGGCGGCTTCGCGGTCATCAAGGACGTGCCCAAGACGCTCGTGTACCAACTGGCCCGGCGAGTCAACGAGCGGGCCGGGCGGGAGGTCATCCCGGAGGCGGTGCTCACCAAGCCCCCGTCGGCCGAGCTGCGGCCCAACCAGCGCGACGACGAGTCGCTGCCGCCCTACGAAGAGCTCGACCCCATCCTGGAGGCCTACGTGGAGGGCGACCTCACCGCCGCCGAGCTGGCCGAGGCCGGCTTCGACGCCGACACCGTCCAGCGGGTGGTGCGGCTGGTGGACCTGGCCGAGTACAAGCGGCGCCAGACCCCGCCGGGGGTGCGGGTGACGCCCAAGGCGTTCGGGAAGGATCGAAGGGTGCCCATCACCAACCGCTACCACGGGTGAGCGGGGGACCGCGCCGAGCGCTGAGCAGGGGGAGGACAGGCGTGTGTCGAAGATGAAGAGGCGGCGAACCGGAGAGAACGGGTCCCTTGACTCCGCCGGTATGGTGAAAGAGACGTCTTCCATCCATTCCCTTCCAGGGAATGCTTCGCCCCCAGCGCCGGCTCGGCTGCGGGGGCCCCGGTAGAGCAGGGCAGACGAGGGGTTTGATCGTGGCGAAGGAGCGAGTCGAGCGGGACGAGGAGGACCTTGTCCGGCTCTACCTCACTGACATCGGGCAGTACCCGTTGCTCACCAAGGACGATGAGGTGCGTCTGGCCCAGGCCATCGAGGTCGGCAACGACGCGCGCTCCGAGCTGGAGCGGCTGGGCAAGTCCCTGGCCGCGCCCCGCCGGCGCGAGCTGCGCCGGCACCTCAAGGTGGGCGACGACGCCCAGCGCACCTTCGTCCAGTCCAATCTGCGGCTGGTGGTGTCGATCGCCAAGAAGTACCAGGCTTCCGGCCTGCCGCTGCTGGACCTGATCCAGGAGGGCAACCTCGGCCTCATGCATGCCGTCGAGAAGTTCGACTGGCGCAAGGGGTTCAAGTTCTCCACCTATGCCACCTGGTGGATCCGCCAGGCCATCACCCGCGGCATCGCCAACACCGGCCGCACCATCCGCCTGCCGGTCCACGCCGGCGACACCCTGGCCCGGCTCCAGAAGGCCCGGGCCCGGTTGGAGCTGAAGCTGGGGCGGCCCGCCACCCTGTCCGAGCTGTCGGCCGAGGTGGAGATGCCCGAGGACAAAGTCACCGAGGCCCTCCGCTTCGCGGCCGAGCCGCTGTCGCTGTCGGAACCCCTGCGGGAGGACGGCGACGCCGAGCTCGGTGACGTGGTCGAGGACCGCTCCGCCGAGTCCCCCTTCGAGGTGGCCGCCACCTCGCTGCTCCCCGAGGAGATCTCCCGCCTACTGGGCCCGCTGGACGAGCGGGAGCGGGAGATCCTCCGCCTCCGCTTCGGCCTCGACTGCGGCGAGCCCCGCACCCTGGAGGAGGTCGGCGAGCACTTCAACCTCACCCGGGAGCGCATCCGCCAGATCGAGGCGAGGGCCATGTCCAAGCTCCGCCACCCCAGCAGCGACACCGGCGCCCGGGATCTGCTCACGGTCTGACATCGCCGTCGCAACCAGAGGTTGCTCCGGGCGCCGGCGATGCCGGCCTGGTCATGGCCGGGCGCCCTGGCGACGGCGCGGCAACGACGCGGCGGCGGTAGCCGGCGGGATGAGGGCGGGCGGAGGGGGTGCCGGCTTCGCCGGCCCCCCGCAGCACGATTGAGCTCGCCGAGCAAAGCTCTGCTTGCGATGGCGAAATCGCGGAGGTGGACGGGAATCGAACCCGCCGGACGGGGATCGCCCGTCCCACCCGCTTTGAAGGCGGGGGGCGCCACCAGGTCGCCGGACACCTCCGAGGTCGAACGTAGCTGGTCAGAGCGCTGGGCGAGGCGATCGAGCCCTGTGGATAACGGGGTCACTCCGCGAAAACTCCGCGAGAACTCCGCGTGATTCGCCGGCACAGCCCGGCACGAGGGCGCCCCCCGACGGTCCTCGCCGGCACGGACCGAGCTGCGCTACGCCAGCGCGTGCGTGGTGCGCGAGAGGTCGAGCTGGACCCACACGCGGTCGCCGTCGCGGCGCACGACGCGGCCCGGCAACGGGGGCTCCTCG
>JBOGHQ010000117.1:0-4058 GCA_050744785.1 Acidimicrobiales bacterium
ACGAAGTACGGCGAGATGTAGCCCTTGTCGAAGCGCATGCCCTCGACCAGGTCCATCTCCATGCCGAAGGTCTGCGACTCCTCGACGGTGATGACGCCGTCCTTGCCCACCTTGTCGATGGCCTCGGAGATCAGGCCGCCGATCTCGGTGTCGGCCGCCGAGATGGACGCCACCTGGGCGATCTGGTCCTTGGACTCGACATCCTTGGAGATGTCCTTCAGGGCCCCGATGGCCGTCTCGACGGCGGCTTCGATGCCCCGCTTCAGCGACATGGGGTTGGCGCCGGCGGCCACGTTGCGGAGGCCCTCGCGCACCATGGCCCACGCCAGCACGGTGGCGGTGGTGGTGCCGTCACCGGCCACGTCGTCGGTCTTCTTGGCGACCTCCTTCACCAGCTCGGCGCCGATCCGCTCGTAGGGGTCCTCCAGGTCGATCTCCTTGGCGATGGACACGCCGTCGTTGGTGATCGTGGGGGCGCCCCACTTCTTGTCCAGCACCACGTTGCGACCCTTGGGGCCGAGCGTGACCCGTACGGCGTCGGCCAGCTGGTTCATCCCGCTCTCCAGCGCGCGGCGGGCGGCCTCGTCGAAGGCAATCATCTTGGGCATGCGTTCCCTCCCGGGGGGGCGTTAGCACTCTCGTAGTTCGAGTGCTAACAGTACCGACCGCTGGCAGTCTCCGCAAGCGACTGCCAGCAGTCGGGCCGCCGGCCCGACGGAACAGCTCGGTGCGGCTTCGCCGGCTCGTTATCTCTTCCGCCGAATCAAGGCGGCTTCGCCGCCGATTGGGCGGCGTCCGCCGGCTGCCGCCGGCGGCCGGAAGCGCCGTCAGGCGACTGCGGCGTCGGTGCGGGCCCTGCGGCGCCGTCAGGCGCCTGCGACGAAGCGGGGCGGGCGGTTGAAGGCCGATTCCAGGCGCTCCAGCAGCTCTGCCTTCTTGAGCTCCGCCTCCCGGCGCTCGCTGAGCTGGGCGGCCGGGGTGGCGAGCAGGCGCGTGACGGTCTGGACCAGCTCATCGGGGTCGAAGGGCTTGGTGAGGTACTCGTCGGCACCCAGCTCCCAGCCCCGCACGAAGTCCCGCTCCGCGGTGCGGGCCGTCAGCAGCACCACGCGGGCGTCGGGGGCCAGGCCGGCCTGCCGCCTGGCCCGCAGGACGCCGAAGCCGTCGAAGCCGGGCATCATCACGTCCAGCACCAGGCAGTCGGGAGCCCTGGCCTGCAGGGCGGCCACGGCGGTGGCCCCATCCTCGGCCTCGCGCACCTCGAAGCCGGCGTCCTCCAGGGTGAACGCCAGGATGGCCCGGATGTCGGTGTCGTCGTCCACGATCAACACCTCTGCCATGGACGGGCTATCGGCACACCACGGAGCGTGGTTGAGGGGGCGGGCGCTAACCCCCGGCGACGGCGGGCACGATCGACACCGTTTGTCCTGGTGCCACCGGCGTGTCCAGGCCCTGGAGGAACCGCACGTCCTCGTCGGCCACGAACACGTTGACGAAGCGGCGCAGCTTCTTGTCCTCGTCGAAGAGGCGCTCCCCGAAGCCTGGGTGGGCCGCCTCCAGGGCGGCCAGCAGCTCTCCCACGGTGGTGCCCTCGACGCTCACATCGCCGGCCCCGCCGGTGAGGGTGCGCAGCTGGGTGGGGATGCGGACCGTGACGCTCACCGGTCCTCCTCCCGCTCCAGGGCGTCGGCGAAGGCCTCCATGGTGGGCGGGATGGTAACCGTGGGACCGACGTGGGGGCTCACCGCGTCGATGGTCTTGAGGCCGATGCCGGTCACGTAGGCCACCACCCGCTCGTCGGGCCGCACCACGCCCTCGGCGGCCAGCTTGGCCAGGGTGGCGATGGTGACCCCGCCCGCCGTCTCGGCGAAGATGCCCTCGGTGCGGGCCAGGAGGCGGATGCCCTCCACGATCTCGTCGTCGGTGACGCTGCCGACGGCGCCGCCGGTGGAGCGCACCACGTCGAGGGCGTACCACCCGTCGGCGGGATTGCCGATGGCGAGGGACTTGGCGATGGTGTTGGGCCGCTGGGGCCGGACGTGGTCGGTGTGCTCGGCGAAGGCGGTGGCCACCGGGGAGCAGCCCGCCGCCTGGGCGCCCGAGACCCGCACGTGCGGCTCCTCGTCCAGCAGCCCCACCTGGTGCAGCTCCTTGAAGCCCTTGTGCACCTTGGTGAGCTGGCTGCCCGAGGCGATGGGGACGACGACGTGGTCCGGCGCCTGCCAGCCCAGCTGCTCGGCGACCTCGAAGGCCAGGGTCTTGGAGCCCTCGGCGTAGTAGGTGCGCACGTTGACGTTGACGAAGGCCCAGGTGGGGTGCTCACCGGCCAGCTCGGCGCACAGCCGGTTCACGTCGTCGTAGGTGCCCGTCACCGCCACCAGCTTGCCGCCGTAGACAGCGGTGGTGACGACCTTGGCCTCCTCCAGGTCGTGGGGGATGAAGACGATGGACTGCATGCCGGCGTGGGCGGCGTGGGCGGCCACCGAGTTGGCCAGGTTGCCGGTGGAGGCGCAGGCGGCCACCTTGAACCCGAGCTCGCGGGCCTTGGTGAGGGCGACCGACACCACCCGGTCCTTGAAGGACCCGGTGGGGTTGAGGGTGTCGTTCTTGACCCATACCTCGCCCAGGCCCAGCTCGGCGGCCAGGCGCTCGGCCCGCACCAGCGGGGTGAAGCCGGCGCCCAGGTTGACGGGGTCGCGGGCGTCGGCCGGCAGCAGGGCGGCGTAGCGCCAGATGGTGGTGGGGCCGGCCGCGATCTGCTCCCGGCTGACCGCAGCCCGGACGGCGTCGTAGTCGTAGACGACCTCCAGCGGGCCGAAGCAGAACTCGCAGACGTGGAGGGCCTCGACCGGGTAGGGGCGGCCGCACTCGCGGCAGGTGAGGCCCGTGACGAACGGGCCACCTGGTTCAGTCGACGGCACGCTTCCTCCTCATCGTCCCGGGCATTGGCACCTGACGGGATGTCCCGACGGTTGCCGCGGTTTCACAGGGCCCGGCCCCTCGACCGCTCTGGATGATGGCGCTCTCCATCGTGGCGCCACGCCGCCGTCTGTGCAAACCACCTTTCCGGGGACGCATCCGGCGCGGGCGAGAATGGGCCCATGACTGCCGCCCTCCCGGCGCCCGCTCCCGGGCCCCTCACCGTCTCGGCCACTGCCTTCGCGGCCGCCGCCCTGGCTGCCCGCAAGCAGCGCCACACGGTCAGCCTCATCCTGCCGGCGCGGGACGAGGAGCGAACGGTGGGCGCCATCGTGGCCGGCGTGGAGCGGCAGCTCCGCCGGAGGCACGGGCTGGTGGACGAGATCCTCGTGGTGGACGACGGGTCCACCGACGCCACCGCCGCGGTGGCCCGCCAGGCCGGCGCCCGCGTGGTGGACGGGCCCGGCCTCGGCAAGGGCGAGGCCATGCAGGCCGGGCTGGCCGCCGCCGAGGGTGACCTGGCGGTGTTCTGCGACGCTGACGTGCGCCGCTTCCGGCCCACCTTCGTGACGGGGCTGCTGGGCCCGCTGCTGGCTGGCGACGCCAGGTTCGTGAAGGGCTCGTACGAACGGCCCCTCGGCGGCCGGGCCGGCGAGGGGGGCCGGGTCACCGAGCTGGTGGCCAAGCCGCTGCTGCGCACCCTCTTCCCGGCCCTGGCCGGTTTCCTGCAGCCCCTCGCCGGGGAGTGCGCGGCCCGGCGGGACGTGCTGGAGGCGGTGCCCTTCGTGGGGGGCTACGGCGTCGACATCGGGCTGCTCATCGACCTGGCCGCGCTCGTCGGCGTGGGGGCCATGGGCCAGGTGGACCTGGGCCGGCGCGACCACCGCAACCGTCCCCTCACCGAGCTGGGCCCCCAGGCCGAGATCGTCCTGCGCACCGTGCTGGCCCGGGCCGGCCTCGCCGAGCCCGTCCCCGAGTGCCCGCCGCTCGCCGGCCGGGCCGGGGGCGGCCGCAAGTCAGCTTGACCGGGCCCCATCCCCCGGTCCCCCCGGCCCGTCCTGGTCGCGAAATCGGTACCGGATCGGTACCGATTTCGGGACCAGAATGGGGGCGTCAGCGCTCGGCCGGCACCTTCGGCT
>JBOGHQ010000118.1:0-3506 GCA_050744785.1 Acidimicrobiales bacterium
AACAGGCCGGTCAGTCGCTCCTCCCGCACCCCCGAGAGCATGGCCCGCCACTCTCCGTCGGGCAGCGGCGCGGTTGGAAGGGGACGGGTGGCGCCGGGGAGGCCGTAGGCGGCCACGGCGCGCATCACGGCCTCGGCCCGCTCCAGGTCCGAGGTGGCGGCCACGGTGGCGGTGGTCACAGCCATCGCCGGCCCCGGTCGTCCTTGGGCGGGTACAGGCGCCTGGTCCAGATGCGCCAGCCGGGCTGGGGGTCGGCGGTGGGGACGGCTCGCTGGACCGGGTCGGATCGACCGGCGGTGGGTGCTGCTCTCCGGCTCGCGCTCTCGGCCGGGACGGGACCCTTCACCGGGGCGTGGCCCCCTCGGGCGCCGTTGCCGTTCATCGCCGCCTCCGCCTCCGGCGGCCCGTCATCTCCAGGTGCCGGCGTGCGGCGGAACGCGGTGATGTCCCATCGCGGCCCCGAGAAGGCCCGCGTGCCCACGAGCACGAGCCCGAGCACGGGCGCGCCCATCCTGGCCAGCAGCTCGCTCGTGCGGGCCGCCGGGACCGGCCGGGTGTGGCTCAGCCGGGCGATGAGGAGCATGGAGTTGACGTGAGGCGCCAGCTCCGACGCCTCGTTGGACTCGAGCACGGCGCCGGTGTCGACCAGGACGACGTCGGCCATCGACCGCACCTTCTCCACCCAGCCGGGGTGGCGGGAGAGGAGGCGAGCCGGATTGGCCACAGCGTTGCCGGCGCTGAGGAGGCGCACGCCGGCCACCCCCGTGGAGCGGGCGGCCTCGGCCGGGCCGATCTCCCCCCGCAGCACCTCCACCAGCCCGGGGCCGGCCGGGAGGCCGAACATCTCGTGGAGGCCGGCGTGGCGGAGATCGGCGTCGACCATCAGCACGGAGTGCCCGGCCTCGGCCAGGGCGGCGGCCAGGTTGGCGACGGTGGTGGTCTTGGCCTCGCCTCCGCCGGCCGACGTGACGAGCACGATCACCCCGTCCTCCCGCCCCTGGCCCAGCGCGGGCCAGTCCGACGGGGCCCCCTCGGTGGGGCGGGCCGGGCCCGCCGCGCTCGGGACCGCCGGTCGGGCGGGGGCCCAGCGGAGGGAGGTCCGCAGGATGCGGTAGGCGTCGGCCACGTGGGACTGGGGAGCGTCGACCACCGCCAGCTCGTGCCTGCGCCGGCGGGGGGCCCGCGGGACCTCCACCACCACTGGCAGCTGGAAGGCAGCCTCGGCCGCCTGCCTGGACCGGACCCGCGGGTTCGAGTGCTCCCTGACCAGGGCGATGCCGGCCCCGATCACCAGGCCGGCGGCGATGGCGGCCGCCACCCGTCCGGGGCGGCTCGAGGGCGGTGCGAGGCCGCCCCGTACGATCGGGATGGGGGTGGCCGCCTGGAGCGTCACGAACCCCGACGCCGCGTCGGACGGCACGGGCACGGCCAGCTGCTGGAGCCGGTCGTAGCTCAGCCCGTACTGACGTACCTGGGCGTCACGCTGGGCCCGGGTCAGGTCGAGCGCCTCGCCCGGGCGACCGCCGGAGGCGATGACGGCGTCCAGCTCCCGGATGGAGGCCTGGAGCTCCTGGATGCCCTGGAGGGTCAGCTCGAGGGAGCGCTGGCGGGTCTGCTCGGCACTCGCCGCCAGGTAGCCGATCAGCTCCTCGGCGAAGGCGTTAGCCAGCTCCGCCGCCCGCTGGCCGTCGTTGTTGCTCGCCCTGATGGCGAGGCTGCCCACCTCCTCGTCGGCCACGGCCTCGACCTGGGTGGCCAGGACGGCGGGGTCGCCGGAGAAACCCAGCCGCTCGGCCACGAGCCGGGGGACCTCGCCGGTGGTGGTGAGCAGGGCCGAGCGGGACAGGCCGCGCGTCGGGACCGGTCCCCCGCCCTCGTCCACGGCCCGGATGAGGGTGTGGGTCGCCTCGAAGGTGCGCACCGGTCGGCTGGTGCGGGCCGGCTCCGCCATCCAGGCGGGGATGAGGGCGGCGACCACGCAGGCGAGCACCACCGGCCAGCGACGACGCAGGACCCTCAGGTAGTCAATGGCCTGCAAGGGAGCGCTCCCCCCGGGCGTCAGCACGGTGGCGGTGCCGGCTCACCGGGGGCCGACCTCCTGCCACTCGACCAGCCCGGCCCGGGTGAACGCCTGGAGCGTGCGCTCGACGTCCTCCTGGATCACGTCGTAGATGCCCGTGAAGAGCGTGCAGATCGCCTCCACCATCTCTTCCGGCAACGTCGTGCCGTCGCACAGCTCCCAGAGGGCGAGCGCGGTGGGGTTCAGGCGGTACAGGTTCCGGCCCGAATGGTCGAGGAGCATGTTCTCGTCGCCGGTCGCCCGCAGCCACACGTCGCCGCGCTGGCGGGGAGCCTGGCGCCGCTGTTCCGCCTCCGCCACGGCGCTCACCCCTCCCTCGCCGGGAACCGGTCGAGAAGATCGTAGGTCGCCACCAGGTCGACGGCCTCCACCCGGGAGTGGGCCCCGAGCTTCGACAGGACGTTCTGGACGTGGGTGCGGGCCGTCTGGGGGGAGATGACCAGGGCGGCGGCGATCTGGGCGCTGTCGCAGCCCTCGCCGAGCAGGGCCAGCACCTCCCGCTCCCGCCGGCTGAGCCGGGAGAAGCGCTCGACCACGGCGTCCTGCTGGCGGCGGCGCAGGACCAGCTCCTGCAGGAGGCCGCCCAGCATCCGGGAGGGGATGGAGGCCTCGCCCCGGCCCACGGCCCGCACCGCCCCCACGATGTCCTCCAGCCGGGCGTCGCGGCTCACAAAGCCGTCCGCCCCCGCCTCCATGGCCCGCACGAGCACCGACCGGTCCGCCGTCTCGGCCAGCACCAGCACCCGCACGGGGAGCTCGGCGTCCCGGAGCTGCCCGCAGGCGACGAGGCCCCCGGTCTCCTGCACCCCCAGGCTCAGCACCACGACGTCGGGGCGGATGGCGGCGGCCAGCGACACGGCCTCGGGGCCCGACGCCGTCTCGTCGGCCACGGCCAGGTCGGGCTCGGCGTCGATCGACACGCGCAGGGCGGAGCGGAGCAGGCGGTGCTCGTCGGCGAGGAGGACGCGGAGGGGAAGAGGTCGTTGCACGCCGTTCCTCAGCCCGGCGAAGCCGAGGAGCCGCCGGCCAGGCCGCAGGCCCGGGCCCGCACGGCCGCCTCCAGGCGGTTGTCGGCCCCGAGCTTCTGCAGGATGTGGCGCAGGTGCGTGCGCACCGTATGGGTCGACAGCCCCAGCCGGTCGGCGATCGAGGCGTTGGTGGCCCCGGTGATCACGGCGGCGAGCACGTGGAGCTCACGTGGCGTGAGGCGGTGGAGGGGCCCCGGTGCCGCGTCACCGGCGCCCGGGGCGGGCGCCGCCCGCCCGGCGATGCGGTGGTGGGCCGCCCCGATGGCGGCCAGCAGCTCGCCGGCATGGGCCTGGGTGCTGATGGTGACGGACGCACGGAGGGCGGCCGGCCCGGCGCCGTCGCGGCCGGGGTTGCGGACCGCGACCAGCGGCAGGCCCGGCACCCACCGGCGCAGGGC
>JBOGHQ010000119.1:0-6966 GCA_050744785.1 Acidimicrobiales bacterium
GGCCCGTGCCCACCGTGCCGCCCGCCATCGGCGTCCCCCAGCCCGGCGACGCCGCTGCTCGCCACCGGCGGGGCCTGGCTGTGGATGTGGCTGCCTCGGCCGTGGCTAGGCTGGCGCCCATGGCCAGCCAGGCCGGGCTGTGCCGGCCCTACCCGGGGACCCACCCCACGCACTTCCAACTGTGCCCACCGGCGGGCTGACCCTCGACCGGGGCTCGAGGGCCCGGGAGTACCGTGAGCGGGTGGCGACACAGGGGCGGCGCGTTCGCCGGGTCATCCGCCGGGTCGACCCGTGGAGCGTGCTACGGGTCTCGCTCCTGTTCTACGCCTGCATGCTGGTGGTGGGGATGGTCGCCGGCTTCGTGCTGTGGGCGGCTGCCTCCACCACGGGGTTGATCGACAACATCGAGCGCTTCTTCGAGGAGCTGTTCGCCTTGGAGTCGTTCACCGTCAACGGGGGCCTGATCTTCCGCTCCACCCTCATCGGCGGCCTTGTGCTGGTCCTCCTCGGCACCGGCGCCAACGTGCTCGTGGCGGTGCTCTACAACCTCACCTCCGACGTGGTGGGGGGCGTGGAGATCACCGTGCTGGAGGAGCAGCCCAGCCGCAGCACCGTGCTGTGAACGGGCCGGTGTAACGTTCCGTTCCCCTCGGGGCTATAGCTCAGCTGGTTAGAGCGCAGCACTGATAATGCTGAGGTCAGTGGTTCGACTCCACTTAGCCCCACTGGCGCCTCGGGCGCAGCCGAAGGCATGTTGCCCATAGATGTGCTACGCAATGTCAGCACGTACCCGAGCGCGGGCCCCAGGGCCGAAGGAGCAGACATGAGCGAGCAGGCAACCAAGATCGTCGGTCGCTGCCACAAGTGCAACGGCCCCGTGCGGACCGGTGGTCACGAGGGCCGGCTGGCGTGCGATGGCTGCGGGTTGCCGACCGACAACTGCACCTGCAGCAGCGGGGCCTGACCGAACGCCGGTAGGCGAACGCCCCCAAGGGGGCGCAAAGGGACATCTACGTGCAAAAAACAGTTATTGCACGACGTGGCTGAGTCGCGGAGTATCCCGGGCGAGCCTCGGATCGGTGACGCCGGTTCGGGCGTCGTCGACGGAGGGATCAGGGCATGGCTACGGAAGAGACCGACATGGAGACCACCGAGCGCGAGCGGAGGGGCGGGCGGCCGGGTTCCGGGCCGGTGACCACGGGCAACCCGGGCACGTTGCGACTGCTGTGGGCCGACCTGCGCAAGCAGCAGATCTATTCGGAGCCGGATCCGCTGGCTGACGAGGAGTTCGAGCTGCTACAGGAGGACCGGGCCCGGCGGTCCGCCCAGATCGGCAGGGTCCACAGCTTGGGCCCCGAGGCCTACGAACGCATGCGCCGGCGCTACTGGGGCGCGTCCTAGGCGCCTGGAAGCGAGGGAGAACACACATGGCAACCCCCCTGTTCCTCAAGTGCAAGTCCTGCGGCCGGCAGTTCTTCTCCGGCGTGGACCTGCCCCCGCCCGAGGCCCGGCCGCACGAGTGCTCGTACTGCCACGCCGCACCCGTGTACCAGCTGAATGACTACGTGGCCGGCCACGTGGAGCTGTAGGGCCGCCAACCTCTCATCCAAAACCTGATCGGCATCTGCGCCCCGGGTCCCGCCAGGCCCGGGGTCAGGCGCGCCATGGCCCGATCGAGCTATGGCGCCGGGCCGGACGGATGACGTACCTTCGACCCTCAGTGCCCACTCTCATCTGCGACGACGACCCCCGGCTGCGCATGCTCTACCGGCAGGAGTTCGAGTGGGCCGGGGTCGACGTGGTGGAGGCGTCCGACGGCGATCAGTGCATCGAGGTGGCCGTGCGCGAGCAGCCCGAGCTGATCGTGCTGGACCTGGCCATGCCGAAGCGGGGCGGCCTCTCCGCACTGCCCGAGCTGCGCCGCCGCTGCCCCGGCGTCCCCGTCCTGGTGGTCACGGCCCACGCCGCGGTGGAGGTGCTCAGCCGCAGCCGGGAGCTCGGCGCCACCGCCTGCTACTCCAAGCCGGGCTTCCTGGCGCGGATCCCCGAGGTGGTAGAGCGCTTCGCCCTGGCCGGGGTGGCCAAGCAGGGCCACGAGGCGGGCCCGGTACTATCGTCCGGGCGCAAGGACGACGGCTCTTGAAGGCCGGGCCGGCGTCCCCACCCGTTCCGGGACCCTCGATGACCCTCCGCCGCACCCTCCTCGCCCTCTGCGGCGCCGGCCTGGTGGCCGGCGTCCTCCGCTTGCGCGGCGCCACTGCCCGCCCGCCCGCCCCCACGGGCGGCTGGCGGGAGCTCTCCGGCCCCGACCTGCGGTAGTGGCGTGCTGACCGGCACGGCTGGCCCGTGAAGGCGGTCGTCGTCGGGACGGGGGCGGTGGGGGCCCGCGCCGCCCGTCACGTCCTTGGTACCGCCGGCCTCGCCGAGCTGGTGGTGGTGGACACCGACGCGGAGCGGTCCAAGGCGGTGGCGTCGTCGCTGGGCGAGCCGGCCACGGCGGGCGGTTGGGACCCGTCGTGGCTGGTTGCCGGCGACGTGGCGGTGCTCACCCTGGCCGACGGCCACGCCGGCCTGGCCGCCGACGCCGTCCGCCAGGGAGCGTCGGTGGTCTCCACCGCCGACACCGGGGACGACGTGCGAGCCCTGCTCGGCCTGGACCAGGAGGCCAGGACGCTGGGCGCCACCGTGGCCACGGGCGCCGGCTTCGCGCCCGGCTACAGCTGCATCCTGGCCCGGCACGCCGCGGCCGGCTTCGACACCGTCGAGGAGGTGCACGTGGCCAAGGCGGGCACGGGTGGCCCCGCCTGCGCTAGGCACCACCACGGGGCCCTCACCACCGAGGCCCTGGACTGGCGGGACGGCGAGTGGCTCCAGCGGCGGGGCGGGTCGGGCCGGGAGCTGTGCTGGTTCCCCGAGCCCCTCGGCGCCCTGGACTGCTACCGGGCCGGGCTTCCCGACGCCCTGCTGCTGGTGCCGGCCTTCCCCGGTGTGGAGCGGGTGACGGCTCGCGTGGCCGCGTCCCGCCGGGACCGGCTCACCGCCCGACTCCCCATGCTGCGCCAGCCCCACCCGGAAGGATTGCTGGGGGCGGTACGGGTGGAGGTGCGAGGCTGGCGGGGGCCGGTCACCGACGTGAGGGTCCTCGGTGCCCTGGACCGCCCCGCCATCGCGGCTGGCATGGTGGCCGGCCTCACCGCCTCGTGGCTGCTGGAGGGTCGCCTCACTCGCCCCGGGTCGGCCGGCCTGGGGCAGGTGGTCCCGGAGCCGGTGCCGTTCCTGCAGGAGCTGGCCCGCCGCGGGCTGCGGGCGGCCGCCTTCGTGGGGGCCGGACCGGCAGCGGTGGCCGCGACGCCGAGGGCTTGAGCCGGCCGGCCCGCCAACGATCGACCCTGGCCCACTCTCTGGAGGCTTTGTTCCGCACTCCGGACAAAAACAAAAACCTCCCGAGAGCCGGGTCGATCTAAGGCTCGGGGACGTCCTCCGCCTCGTCCCACTCCGGCGGGTCCGAGCCGGGCGGAACGTCGGTGGGGCCGGCGTCGCCGACGATGTTGGGGTCCTGGGTGCCGACCGGCACGTCGCGCAGCTTGTCGAGGGTGTCCTCCAGCGCGTAGGCGTCGCCCGGGTGCTGGCTCTGTTCGTCGTCCATGCGCACCGCGTACCCGCCCCGACCCGCCCTCACCCCTGGCGGCCCAGGGCCCGCCGGGCCGCGTCGGCCCACCGGGGGGCCACGGCGGGGTGGGCGGCCACCCGCTCCAGGAGGGTCACGTCATCGGTTTGGCGGGCCTTGGCCAGCTCAGCGACGGTGAGGGGCTGGTCGGGCCGGGAGAGCAGGTCGATGGGGTCGCCGGCCTCGACCGCGCCTTCCTCCACGATGCGCAGGTAGGTGCCGAGGCGGCCGACCATCTCGAACAGGTCCACGAAGTCGGCCGTGCCCATGCGGATACCCAGCTTGAAGCAGGGGAAGCGGGGTTCGCTCACCTCCAGCACGCAGCTGCCGACGCGCCACCGTTCTCCCACCTGGGCGCCGCTCGGGTCGATCCCGCCCACGGTGAGGTTCTCCCCGAAGGTCCCCGGCGCCAGCTCGACGCCGAGCTGCTCGCTCCACCAGGCGTAGTCACCCACCGCGTAGGCGTAGACGGCCTTGTGGGTGCCGCCGTGGACCCGCCGGTCGGCCTGGCCGTCGCCGGCCAGGTTGGCCCCCCGCACCTCCACCGGCCCGGCCACTGGCTCCTTCCAGATGGCGGTGCGCACCATACGGCCGCCCCACGGCACCTCCCGGGGCGCGCCCACGTTGACCGAGACCACCTGGCCGATGCGGGCGCCACCGGGCACGGCCACAGCTTGCCCGCTCGGCCAGTCGCGTACAGTCCCGGGCGGTCAGACGAGGCGGGACCTGGCGCGTTGCTGGTAATGGAGACGGCTCCATTCGCTCCTGCTGTCGGTGCTGGGCGCCGGCCACCTACGCAGCCACGCCGAGATCCTGGGTGGCACCGCCGGCGGCGAGGCCGGCCAGGCGGACCGTCATCGCGGCTACGCCGATCGGTGCCGGCTACCCAGGTCCTCGGCGTGGACGGCCAGGTCCACCCCTTCGGTGACGCCGCCTTCCACGGTGACCGCCACGCCCCGCCCCCGCCCGCCCCCCGAGCCGCCGCCGGACCCGCCACCCATTCCCGACCCGGGGCCGCCGGTCGGTAGCGGGAGCGTGGAGCGAACTGGTCGGCAGGAGCTGCGTATGGTGCGAGCGAGTGGTTCTCTGAACCCTTAGGTCCGCTATCCGGACCTCAACGAGCAGAAAGGGCTCGGGGACGTAGGGGCTGAAGAAAACCCCACTGTGGCTGGTCATGGGCACCCGTCGCCACGCAGCCGGAACGCTGTTTGGGGCAATCCGGAACGCGCGACGTGCCCGTGTTGGGTTGGATATGGGATTGCATGACGATCAGGCCGCGGATAGCTCCGGCGCCGAGTACGGCAATGATCTGCGGCAAGTCTTGAGGACAAATGCGGGTCTTCCGGATTCAGTGGGGACGGGTTCGTGAGAGCTTGGGCGGCTTGATGGTGCGTGGCCATTCGACGCCGCCGGCGTAGAGGAGCACGCGGAGGCGGTAGTGCTCGAAGTTGGTCATGCCCCGAGCCGCTCGCTTGACCTGCTTGGCACAGAAGTTCTGACCCTCGGTCGGTCCGTTGGAGGCGCCGGTGCGGTGGTGGTTGAGGATCTCTTCCCGCCAACGGGCCAGGGTGCGGCCCAGGGTGCGGACCTCGGGCACCGGATCGGTGCTGCATCCGAGGATCGCCTTGTCCAGCAGGACCGCCGCGACAGCGGGGTCGGCGGTGAGCTGCACGTCTCGCACCGATTCCTGTCGGTTAACCGGCGCCGAGCAGCTCGTCGTCGGGATCACCGACCCGCAGCCCGAGCAGCATCCGGTCGGTGCCGGTGTCGTCGAGCCGCTCGGCTCCTTTGAGGCAGCAGCTTTCGGATCTTGAACAACGGGTCGTCCTTGCGGCCGCGGTGTCCGAGGGTCTGGTTAAGTTAAGTAGGTTCTGCACCCGTCGGCGGACCTGGTCCACGGTCCGGTTGGCGACCCTCGTGACATGGAACGGGTCAGCGACGCGGGTGGCGTGCGCCAGGTGCGGGCTCAGTCCCCGCCGGTAGGTGTCGGTGAGGTCCAGCGCCACCACCTTCACGCCCCTGAGCCACCGCCTCGAGCGGGTCGCGCACCATCGCCGCAGCTCGGCGGCGGTTTTTCCCTCGAGCAGGTCGATCACCTGGCGCCGGTCCAGGTCGACCAGCGCCGTCGCATACAGGGTCCGGTGCTCTGGCGTGGCGGCCAGCCACGAGTGCTCGTCGACCCCCAGGGCCCGGACCCGGCCGACCCGGCGGCGGTGCTCCACCAGCGGCGTGCCGTGGAGGCGCACCGCCGCCCAGGCGGTGTCCCAACCGACGCCGTACTCGTCGGCCACCGAGGCCACCGACCGGCACAGCTGGCCGACCTGGCGGCACACCTCGGCGCCGGCCCGCACGGTCAGCACCTGGCGAGGGGCGATCCCGGCGATGCGCTCGGTCCAGGTCCGGCGCACACAGCCGTCGGTTCGGCACCGCCACCGGCGCTTGTTGATCACCAGCCGTGCCGGGCGGCCGAAGCAGTGCTGGTCGCGCACGTGCACCTCGACCCGGTCCTTGGCCTGGGCTCGGCGCCGGCACGACGGGCAGTACGCCTCGGCCCGGGTCGACTCGACGTGCACCACGACCTCGGCGTCGGCCTCCTCGACGTCGAGGACCTTCAAGCCCGGCAGTCCCAACAGCTTCTCGGCCAGGCCGGTACCGTCGCGGTGGGCAGGGGTTCCGACGTTCTTGGTTGTGGTCACACGCACGAAGATCGCGGAGCCCCTGACCCGCGCGGTGGATGGTCGGCTACCGCGTCACTCCCCACTCATCCCGGAAGAGTTATAAATGCACGATCAGCTTCCGGCCTTCTGGAGCTGGTCTCTAACGGTTCGGACTTAAGAGGCTCGGAGAGAAGGATCCGCATCAGAAATCTTGCGTGGTCCGGAAGGCGTGTCTAATCCGGAGTCGTATTAGTAGTACGGGGACCCATATAAGAAGGATCATCGTTCTCGCACCAGTGGTAGGTATTGTACACGGATGTAGTCGCCGTTCCACCGTCCTCCAGGACTGTCACCTTCACGCTGTTCCAACCTTCCACCCACGAGATCTCATGGACTAGGGACACATAAAAGCCAGCGTCCGCGTAAGCATTCAGGTAGACGTGCTGGACCTCATCGAGGTGACCGTTAATGTAAATGGCAAGCGTCTGGGCATAAGGAGCCGGGGCCGGGTCTATCCAAATAACGCCGTCTTGCTGGCGGACAACTGGGCCACCACCATTCGGGTCGTATGGATTATACGTATAGGAGAACTCTTTGTCTTGAACCCGTTCTACCGACAGCGAAGAGGGGTTGTCACATGGT
>JBOGHQ010000120.1:0-3316 GCA_050744785.1 Acidimicrobiales bacterium
GACGGCCAGCAGCCCCCGTCGCATCTACTTACCGCTGCCAGCTGGACCGGAACCGCCGGAGGCCGAGGGCGGCACCCAGGAGGCCGAGGCCGGCGATCGCCATGGCCGGGCCGCTGAGGCCCGTCCGGGGCAGCACGTCGACGCCGGTGGAGGGCAGCTCACGACCGCCGCTCACGCTGGGCACGACCACGGTGACGTCGCCGGTGATCGGGACCGTGATACGGGCCCCGCCCTGGGCCGAGCCGGTGGCGCAGCTACCGGTGGCCTTGGCGTTGTTGGTGAACTGGCCCGCCGCCGAGTTGGCGGGTATGGCCACCGTGATGCTCACCGTCTTGGACTGTTTCGGTCCGATCGGGCCGATGTCGTTCCACACCACCTGTGGGGCGTTGGTCTGGGTGGCGCTGGCCGCCGGGTTGGTGCCGGTGATGTTGTAGAGGACGCCGGCGGTGGTGGTGATGGTGTCCTCCACCCGGACGTTGATGAGGTCACAGTCGGCGAACGGGTTGGTGACGGTGATGTTGTAGGTGAAGCTGTCACCGGCGTTGACCGTCTGCTTGTCGGCGGTCTTGGCGACCGGGACCCTGCACTGCACGCCGCCGGCGGGCACCTCGGCTCGAGCCTCCATGTGGCCGACACGCACGTCCAGCACGCTGAGGTCGCCCAGACCCAGCCCGGCCAGCAGGTCGCCGACGCCGTCGAGCAGCTGCACCCGCACCACGTCGACGGCGCCCGCCGCCACGGTGCCGTCGCCGCCCTGGGTGGGCGAGGAGGAGGCGTTGCCGCCGATGGCCCGGGGGTCCTCGCCGATGGCGATCTCGAGCAGGTCGGCGACGGGGAGGACGAGCCCGGTGGCGCCGAGCAGGTCCTGCAGGTTCAGCACCGTGCCGACCACGCCGTCTTGCAGGATGCGCAGCACAGGGGTCTCCGGCGACACCGTGCCGGGGCCGTAGTGGACGTAGGCCTGGCCCGGGATGCCGGTGGCGACGGCACGGAGCACCCATTCGCCGAGCAACTCGATGGTGACGGCGCCGCCCAGCAGGGAGACCGGGGCGATGGTCATCCGGGTCTCGGTCATGAGGCCGAAGTTGTCGCCGATCTTGTTGCCCTGGGCATCGGTCTGGGGGACCAGCTTGGTGACGGACCTGGTCTGGGAGACGGTCCGGTCCGGGTTCTCGGCGTCGGTGGCCACCAACGGGTCGAGGAGCGGCTGGTTCCCCGGAGAGGTCCCGCCGAGCAGCTGGGCGTCGGCGGCGTAGCCGAGGCCGGAGCTCAGCTCCTCACCGAGCACGCAGGTGCTGTCGCCGGCCCACCGGGCCTGGGCCTGGCCACGGACCAGGGAGGCGTAGACGGCGGGGTCGATCTTGATCGGCCCGACTTCGCTGGTGATGAGGCCGGTGCTGGGCGGGGCCGAGGCCAGCGCCCGCTGGGCCAGCAGGATCTGGTTGGCGTTGACGTCGGTGGAGATGGTCGTGCCGACGCCGACCTCCAGGCCCGAGCCGCGGCCGAAGCTGCGGTCGCCCCGCAGCTCGGCGTTGAGGGTGGTGTTGGGCAGTCCGGGCTGCACCACCTGCTCCATCTCGTTCACGATGGTGCCCTGGGCCGCGCCGGGGCCCTGGGTCACCCCGCCGGTACCCCGGGCCGCGACGGTGGCGCCCGAGAAGGCCACCTCGGTGTCGAGCACGCGCGTGGCGCCCAACGTGAGTGCATCGGCATGGATCACCGTGCCGGTGCTGTACCCCTTGTAGTCAGCTTGCCCCTGGAGGACCTGGGCCCCCACAGGCGTCCCACCTGCGAACACCGAGGTCGTAAGCCCGACCAACAAGGCGCTCGCTACGATCGACAACCGTCGCTTCACAGCATCTTCCCTTCGCCGAAGACGACCGACATGCCCGGCGCTGCCGGCTCCCTTTCCCACAGAAGACGGCATTCGCAGTGGCCTATGACGGAGTGTCTGCCCTTTTTTCTCCCAACCAGCCACGAGCAAGCCGCGACGGCTCGGACGTTTGGCCTGCGCCATCCTTTCACAACTGGGCCGACCGCACACCTTTCTTCATGATGCCGAGGCCCCTGGTGGGAATGGGAGCGACGATCCTGTCGTTCCTGCTAATGGCATTGATAACTCTGACGACCAGGGAGCACAGGTAGGCATGGCGTTGGACCCGAACCGGTGGACGATACGGACCCAGGAGGCCTTCGCCGCCGCGGTGGAGCAGGCGCGGGCCGCCAACCACGCCGAGGCGACCCCCGACCACCTCCTGGCCGCCCTGCTGGGCCAGTCGGAGGGCGTGGTGCTGCCCCTGCTGGAGCGGGCCGGGATCGCGCCGCTGGCCGCCCGCAACGCCGTGGCCGAGGCACTGGCCCGCCTGCCCAAGGCCTACGGCACCGACACCTCCGCCGGGCGCGACCTCCAGCGGACCATGGAGGCTGCCGACGAGGTCCGGGCCGACCTGCACGACGAGTACCTCGCCACCGAGCACCTCCTCCTGGCTTTGGCCGAGCGTCTGGGGGCCACCAGGGAGCGGCTGCTGGAGTCCCTGCGCGAGGTGCGGGGCAGCCACCGGGTCACCTCCCAGGATCCCGAGGCGTCGTACCAGGCGCTGGAGAAGTACGGGCGGGACCTCACCGCCGAGGCCCGCAGGGGCCGGCTGGACCCGGTGATCGGCCGGGACGAGGAGATCCGCCGCGTCATCCAGGTGCTGTCCCGCCGTACCAAGAACAACCCCGTCCTGATCGGCGAGCCCGGCGTGGGCAAGACGGCCATCGTGGAGGGCCTGGCCCGGCGCATCGTCGAGGGCGACGTCCCCGAGAGCCTGCGCAACCGGCGCCTGATCGCCCTCGATATGGGGTCCCTGGTGGCGGGGGCCAAGTACCGGGGTGAGTTCGAGGAGCGGCTCAAGGCCGTGCTGAAGGAGATCACCGACGCCGCCGGCGAGGTCATCACCTTCGTCGACGAGCTGCACACCATCGTGGGCGCCGGCGCCGCGGAAGGGGCGGTGGACGCGTCCAACCTGCTCAAGCCGGCGCTGGCGCGCGGCGAGCTGCACGTGGTGGGCGCCACCACCCTCGACGAGTATCGCAGGCACATCGAGAAGGACGCCGCGCTGGAGCGCCGCTTCCAGCCGGTGCTGGTGGGCGAGCCGAGCGTGAGCGACACCATCGCGATCCTGCGCGGGCTCAAGGAGAAGGACAAGGCGGGCGTCGAGCGGCGCAACGCGGTCGAGCAGGAGATCTCCGAGCTGCGCGAGCGCAGCGGCGCCATGAAGGCGCAGTGGCAGTCCGAGAAGCAGGCGATCGTCGAGATCCAGCAGATCAAGTC
>JBOGHQ010000121.1:0-4699 GCA_050744785.1 Acidimicrobiales bacterium
CCGCCGCGCTGGCCGCGCGGCTCTCGCTGGCCCGCCGCCGCCGGCGGTCGCCGGCCGAGGTGTGGCGGCGGTGGGCGGGCGTGGACGAGACGTGGTGACGGCGGGAGTGCTCCCAGCCGTGGCGACGCGCAAGGATAGGGGCGCCGTGGACTTCAGCCGGGACGTCGCCGTTGTGGGGGGGTGTGGCCATGTGGGCCTGCCCCTGGGGCTTGCTTTCGCCGACCGTGGCCTTACCGTGGCCCTCTACGACGTCGACGAGCAGGCGGTGTCGACCGTCAACGCCGGCACCATGCCGTTCGACGAGCCGGGTGCCCCCGAGGTGCTGGCCCGGGCGGCGGGGCGCAACCTCGAGGCGGGCACCGATCCGGCCCTGGTGGCCACCGCCGAGTACGTCGTCGTCGTCATCGGGACTCCCATCGACGAGCATCTGAACCCCGACCCCATGGCCGTCCCTCGCGCCGTGGGAGCACTGGCCCCGTGGCTGGTCGAGGGCCAGCTTCTGGTGCTGCGCAGCACTCTCTACCCCGGCGTCACCGCCCTGGTAGAGAAGGTGGTGGGCGACCTCGGACTCGGCGTGGACGTGGCCTTCTGCCCCGAGCGCATCGCCGAGGGCAAGGCCATGACCGAGCTCTACGAGCTGCCCCAGATCGTGTCGGGCCGGACCGCCCACGCCGCCGACCGGGCAGAGAAGCTGTTCCGCTCCCTCACCGAGCAGGTGGTGCGGCTGGAGCCGGAGGAGGCGGAGCTGGCCAAGCTCTTCACCAACACCTGGCGCTACCTCCGTTTCGCCATCGCCAACCAGCTCTTCATGATCGCCAACGACTTCGGGCTCGACTTCGAGCGCATCCGCTCGGCCCTGGCCTACGACTACCCCCGGGCCGCCGATCTCCCCGGCCCCGGCTTCGCAGCCGGCCCATGCCTGTTCAAGGACACCATGCAGCTGGCCGCGTTCAACAACAACAACTTCGTGCTGGGCCACGCCAGCATGACGGTGAACGAGGGTTTGCCCCTGTACCTGGTGGCCCGGCTGGAGAAGCGCATCGACCTGTCGGCCGCCACCGTGGGGATCCTCGGCATGGCGTTCAAGGCGGAGTCGGACGACATCCGCTCCAGCCTCAGCTACAAGCTCAAGCGCATCCTCCGGTTCAAGGCCGCCTCGGTGCTGTGCACGGACCCCTACGTCAGGGCCGAGGTGGACCCAGACCTGGTGCCGCTGGAGGAGATGCTGGAGCGGGCCGACGCCCTCATTATCGGCGCCCCGCACAAGGCCTACGCCGGGCTGTCGCCCGGCCAGCCGGTGGTCGACGTGTGGAACCTGCTCGGCCGCGGCGTCCTCACGTGAGCGCCCTGGAGGGGAAGCCCCGGGTCTCGGTGATCGTCACCGCCTACAACGAGGGGGACGCCATCGTGGCGTGTCTCGACCGGGTGCTGGAGGCGGTGACGCTGCCATGCGAGGTCCTGGTGGTCTACGACCGTCCCGACGACACCACCGCCCCCTACATCGAGAAGTACGCCGAGGCCGACCATCGCGTGGTGCCCAGCGTCAACGAGTACGGCCCCGGCCCGGCCCGCGCCATCCGGTGGGGCATCGACCAGGCCCGCGCCGGCGTGGTGGTCGTCACCATGGCCGACGGGTGCGACGATCCCCAGCAGATCGACCAGCTGGCCCGGCTGGTGGAGCGGGGCGTGGTGGTGGCGGCCGCCTCCCGGTACGTCCGGGGCGGCCAGCAGGTGGGCGGGCCGTTCCTGAAGCGCTCCATGTCCCGCCTGGCCGGCCTCAGCCTCCATTGGTTCGCCCGGGTGGGGACCCATGACGCCACCAACTCCTTCAAGGCCTACGACCGTTCTTTCGTCCAGTCGGTGGGCATCGACTCCGACGACGGCTTCGAGGTGGGCCTGGAGCTGGTGGCCAAGGCGAAGCGCCTGCGCCTGCCGGTGGCCGAGGTACCCACCATCTGGCTGGACCGCAGCTTCGGCGTGTCCAACTTCAAGCTGGCCCGCTGGCTACCGAAGTACCTGCGCTGGTACCGCTTCGCCTACGGTCCCAAGCTCAACGTGGAACAGGTGAGGGGCCTGCGGAGGGGAACGGGGTCGTGAGCAAGGTCCTGGTGAGCGGCTCAGCCGGTTTCATCGGCGGTTACGTGGTGGAGGAGCTGCTGGCCCGCGGCCACGAGGTGGTGGGCCTCGACAACTTCTCCAAGTACGGGCGGGTGGCCCGGTCCTACGACGACCACCCCCGCTACTCGCTGGTGGAGGGCGACGCCCGGGACGTCGCGGTGCTCTCCGACCTCCTCTCGGGCTGCGACCACTTCGTCGCCGGCGCCGCCATGATCGGCGGCATCTCCTACTTCCACGCCTACGCCTACGACCTGCTGGCCACCAACGAGCGCATCATCGCCGCCTCCTGCGACGCCGCCATCAAGGCCCACGCCGACGGCTCGCTCCAGAAGGTCACCTACCTGTCCTCGTCGATGGTGTTCGAGTCCGCACCGTCGTGGCCGTCCTTCGAGGGCCAGGAGCGGGAGATCCCGCCCCCCCTGTCTTCGTACGGGTTCCAGAAGCTGGCTGTGGAGTACTTCGCCCGGGCCGCCGCCGACCAGTACGGGCTGCCCTACACGATCGTGCGCCCCTTCAACTGCGTGGGCGTCGGGGAAGGCCGGGCCGTCGGAGAGGTGGAGGTCCTGAGCGGGAACGTGAAGCTGGCCATGAGCCACGTGGTGCCGGACCTGGTGCAGAAGGTGCTCAAGGGTCAGGACCCGCTGCACATCCTGGGGGACGGATCCCAGGTGCGCCACTACACCTACGGCGGCGACCTGGCCCGCGGCATCGTCACCGCCATGGATCACCCCGGCGCGCTCAACGAGGACTTCAACCTCTCCACCGATCGCTCCACCACCGTGCTGGAGCTGGCCGAGCTGATCTGGCGGCGCATCCATGGCCCGGACCGTCCCTTCCGCCACATCTCCGACGAGGCCTACCTGTACGACGTGCAGCGCCGGGTCCCCTCCACCGAGAAGGCTCGCCGGGTGCTCGGGTTCGAGGCGTCCACCTCCCTCGAGGAGATGCTGGACGAGGTCATCCCCTGGATCGAGGCGGCCCTGCGGGACGGGCGGATCTGACCGGTGGCCCGTACCGGGCTGCGCGCCGGCTCGGGCGACGTCAGTCTGCGACACGCCGGCGAGGACGACGGCGATCACGACACCCGAGCGCCGGTCCCCAGTGCTCGCCCGGGCGGGGCGGCGAACGGGGACGGGCGTGCGGGCCGGGCACTGGACGCCCTGGCCGTGGTGGTGCATGGGGCGACGTTGGCTGGTGCCGGCGTCCTGATCGTCTGGACCAACCGCCGGCAGTGGTTCTTCGGCGACGAGTGGGAGTTCTTCGCCAATCGCCTGGAGGGGGGCGGCCGGGTCCTGTTCGCGCCGCACAACGAGCACTGGTCGACGGTGCCCATCCTGATCTACCGGGCCCTGTACGAGGCGGCCGGACTGCGCACCTACGTTCCCTACGTCGCCGTCCTGGTCGTCGCCCACCTGGCCGTGGTCCACCTGGTGTGGCGGGTCATGCGGCGGACGGGGACACCGCCCCTCATCGCGTCGGCGCTGGCCGCCGTGCTGGCCGTCCTGGGCTCCGGCTCGGAGAACCTGCTGTGGGCCTTCCAGATCGGCTTCGTGGGCTCGGTGGCCCTCGGGCTGGTGCACATCCTGCTGGTGGACCACGACGGCCGGTTCGGGCGGCGGGACGTCCTGGGCTGGGCGGTGGCAGTGGTGGGCCTGGCCTGCTCGGGCATCGCGGTGACCATGACCGCCGTCGCCGGTCTGGTGGTGCTGCTGCGGCGGAATCTCAACGACGCCGTCCTCACGGTGGTGCCGCCGGCCGGCGTGTACCTCCTCTGGCTGGCCTGGATCGGCCACGAGGGTCTGAGGGACCAGGGGAGCACCCTCGACCGGGCCCTGGGCGTCCCGAGCTACCTCTGGACCGGCCTGTCCTTCGCGGTGGAGCGAGGGAGCGGCATCCCGGGAGCGGGGCCGGCACTGGTGGTGCTGCTCCTGGTGTGGCTGGTCCGCCAGGACGGGCTGCGGTCGCCCGCCGCAGCCGTCCCTACCGCCATGGCCGTTGGCGCCGGCCTGCTGTTCGCCGTCATCGGCATGGGCCGCTCCAACCACGGCGTGGAGCAGGCGACGTCCAGCCGCTACGTGTACATCGCCGTCGCCCTCCTGCTCCCGGCCATCGGGCTGGCCCTCTCCTCCGGCGTGCTGCGGGCCCCGGCCCGCCAGGCGGCGGTGGCCGCCCTCCTCGGCCTGGTGCTCCTCCAGGGGCTGGACGACCTGCGCACCAGTGCTGCGGCAGAGGGTGACCGGGAGCGGCAGATCAGGGCCCAGGTGATGGCCGCCGACCAGCTGGTCGCGTCCGGCGAAGCCCTCGTGGGGCCCCAGCCGGAGCCCAGGTACACGCCCGACCTCACGGTGGACGTGCTGCGCCGGCTCCGCGCCGACGGCGCCCTGCCCGCCGGTGTCGAGGTCACCGACCGCGATCGGCTGGCTGCCGCCACCCAGCTCCAGCTGGCAGTGACCACCACCGCACCGGCGCCGGCCGGCACCCCGTCGCTACCGACGCTCGCCGGTCGCGGCGTCGCCGCCGACGGCGCGGGCTGCGCGGTCCTGCCCTCGGGAGCCGGGGCCGAGCTCCGCCTCGCCGGCCC
>JBOGHQ010000122.1:0-7795 GCA_050744785.1 Acidimicrobiales bacterium
AGCCAGGACGGCGCCGGACGGGGCAGGGGCCCCGCCGTGAAAGGAACGAGCCAGTGTCCATTCTTACCAAGGTGCTGCGTGCGGGCGAGGGCAAGAAGCAGAAGGCCCTCGTCACGCTGGTGCCCGACATCAACGCGATCGAGCCGGAGATCAAGGCCCTGTCCGACGACGCGCTTCGGCACAAGACCGTCGAGTTCCGCGAGCGGCTCCACGGCCTGGACGGCGACGAGGTCGACGACGCGCTGAACGACCTCCTGATCGAAGCCTTCGCCGTCACCCGGGAGGCGGCGTGGCGGGTGATCGGCCAGCGCCACTTCGACGTGCAGCTGATGGGTGGCGCCGCCCTCCACTTCGGGTGGATCGCCGAGATGAAGACGGGCGAGGGCAAGACCCTCGTCTCCACCCTGCCCATCTACTTGAACGGCCTCCCCCAGCGTGGCCTGCACGTCGTCACGGTGAACGACTACCTGGCCAAGCGGGACGCGGAGTGGATGGGCCGGGTCCACAGCTTCCTGGGCGTGTCGGTCGGCCTGGTGGCCCCCGACATCGACGACTGGGAGCTGAAGCGCCAGGCCTACGCCTGCGACGTCACCTACGGCACCAACACCGAGTTCGGTTTCGACTACCTCCGGGACAACATGGCCCGCACCAGGGAGGCCATGGTCCAGCGGGGCCACGTCTACGGCATCGTCGACGAGGTCGACTCCATCCTCATCGACGAGGCCCGCACCCCGCTGATCATCAGCGGTCCGGCCGCCGAATCGGCCCGCCTCTACTACCAGTTCGCCGGCATCGTGCGGGCCCTGAACCGGGACGCCGACTACGAGGTGGAGGAGGAGAAGCGCACGGTGGTGCCCACCGAGGCGGGCATCGAGAAGGTGGAGCGCCAGCTCAACGTCGACAACCTGTACGACGCCGTCTCCGTCAACTACGTCCACCAGCTGCAGAACGCCCTCAAGGCCAAGGAGCTGTTCAAGCGGGACAAGGACTACGTCGTCATGGACGGCGAGGTGAAGATCGTCGACGAGTTCACCGGCCGCATCCTGGACGGCCGGCGCTGGTCGGACGGGCTGCACCAGGCGGTGGAGGCCAAGGAGCGGGTCAAGATCAAGGAGGAGAACCACACCTGGGCCACGGTGACCCTCCAGAACTACTTCCGCCTCTACGAGAAGCTCTCGGGGATGACGGGCACGGCCGAGACCGAGGCCTCGGAGTTCGCCAACACCTACAACCTGCCCGTGGTGCCGATCCCCACCCACCGGCCCATGATCCGCCAGGACCTGGGCGACCTCATCTACAAGACCGAGGACGCCAAGTTCGGCGCCGTGGTCGACGACGTGGTGGAGCGCAACGACAAGGGCCAGCCCATCCTGATCGGCACCGCCTCGGTGGAGAAGTCCGAGGTGCTGTCCCGCCTGCTCGACAAGCGGGGCGTCGAGCACAGCGTCCTCAACGCCAAGCAGCACACCCGGGAGGCCCAGATCGTGGCCCAGGCCGGTCGCCTCGGCGCCGTCACGGTGGCCACCAACATGGCCGGCCGGGGCGTCGACATCCTCCTGGGCGGCAACCCCGAGGGGCTGGCCCGCCAGGAGGTCATCGCCCGCGGCCTCGACCCCGACAGCGAGGAGGGCAAGGCCGAGTACCGGAAGGTCCTGCCCGGCTTCGAGGAGCAGACCAAGGCCGAGGGCGACGAGATCCGGGAGCTGGGCGGCCTCTACGTGCTGGGCAGCGAGCGCCACGAGAGCCGCCGGATCGACAACCAGCTGCGGGGCCGCTCCGGCCGCCAGGGCGACCCGGGGGAGAGCCGCTTCTTCCTCTCCCTCGAGGACGAGCTCATGCGCCTCTTCGCCACCGGCGCCATGAGCTGGGTCATGGGAAAGGCCCTGCCCGACGACGTGCCCATCGAGGCCAAGATGGTCACCAAGGCCATCGAGCGGGCCCAGAACACCGTCGAGCAACGCAACGCCGAGATCCGCAAGGACGTCCTCAAGTACGACGCGGTCATGAACGAGCAGCGCAAGGTGATCTACGCCCGGCGCATGCAGATCCTCGACGGGGAGGACCTCCGGGAGCGCACCTTCGAGATACTCGAGGCGGCGGTGGAGGGGCTGGTCAACGGCTACCTCCCGTCCGACTACACCGAGGAGTGGGACCTCGACGGCCTCCTCACCGAGGTCCGGCTCTACTACCCCACCCAGTTCACGGTCGAGGACCTCACCCGGGCCGCCACCACCGAGGAGGTGGCCCAGGCCCTGCTCACCGAGGCCATCGCCTACTACGAGAAGCGGGAGTCAGAGATGCCCGGCGGGGCGGAGACCCTGCGCCAGCTGGAGCGCTCGATCATGCTCCAGATCATCGACCAGAAGTGGCGCGAGCACCTGGCCGAGATGGACTACCTCCGCGACGGCATCAATCTGCGCGCTATGGGCCAGCAGGACCCGCTGGTTGCCTGGCAGCGGGAGGGTTACGACATGTTCGGCCAGATGGTGGCCGGCATCGACGACGACTACGTCAAGTACGTCATGCACGTCGAGGTGCTGGTGGACCGCCCCGCCCAGCCCGACCTCGACCGGGCCAGCTACGTGGCCCCCGAGGACCCGGTGCAGGACCTGAGCACCGGTGCCGCCCCCGCCGCGGCCCGGCCGGCCCAGGCCGCCCAGGCAGACGGCAACGGCGGGGCCGCCGCCCCTCCCCCCGAACCGACCCAGGCGCCCATCGTGAAGGCGCCGCAGGAGAAGCTGGGCCGCAACCAGCCCTGCCACTGCGGCAGCGGCAAGAAGTACAAGCTCTGCCACGGCCGGACCTAGCCGGGTCGGGGAAGTGCGCGACTTCACCGCCGACCTGAGCGCGCTTGGCCAGCGGCTGGCCGATGCCGAGGGCTACCTCGACCTGGACGCCAAGCGGACGCGGACCACCGAGCTGGAGGCGGTGCTGGCCAAGCCCGACCTGTGGGACGACCCCGGCCACGCCCGCGCCGTCACCACCGAGTTCGGGCGCCTGTCGGACGACGTCAAGCTCCTGGAGGACCTGCGGGCTCGCCTGGAGGACGCCGAGACCCTCTACGAGCTGGCCGTCACCGAAGGCGACGACAGCGTCGAGCCCGAGGTGAAGGCGGCGGTCGACGACCTGAGCCGCCGCCTCGACGAGCTGGACCTGCGCTCGCTGTTCACCGGGGAGCACGACGAGGGCGACGCGGTGGCCGAGATCCACGCCGGCGAGGGCGGCACCGACGCCCAGGACTGGGCCGAGATGATGCTGCGCATGTACCTGCGCTGGGCCGAGCGCAGAGGCTTCGAGGTGGAGGTGGACGAGGTCACCCCGGGCCAGGAGGCCGGCATCCTGTCGGCCACCTTCATCGTCAAGGGCCGCTATGCCTACGGCCTCATGGCCGCCGAGCGGGGCGTGCACCGCCTCTACCGCATCTCGCCCTTCGACGCCCAGGCCCGGCGCCAGACGTCCTACGCCGCCCTGGAGCTCACGCCCTTCCTGGACGACGTGAGCGACGAGGTCCAGATCGACGACAAGGACCTGAAGGTCGACACCTACCGGTCGTCGGGGGCCGGCGGCCAGCACGTCAACGTCACCGACTCGGCCGTGCGCCTCACCCACATGCCCACCGGCATCGTGGTGTCCTGCCAGAACGAGCGCAGCCAGTTCCAGAACAAGGCCAAGGCCATGCAGATCCTGGCCGCCAAGCTGGCCGAGCGGCAGCGGGAGGAGCGGCGGGCCAAGCTGGACGCCCTCTCCGGCCCCCAGAGCGCGGTGTCCCGTGCGGGCAGCTTCATCCGCGGCTACGTCCTGGCCCCCTACCAGAAGGTGAAGGACGAGCGCACCGAGCTGGAGACGGGCAACGTGCAGGCCGTGCTGGACGGCGACCTCGACGCGTTCATGGAGGCATACCTACGCTGGCGGCGGGCCCACGGGTAGCCTGACCTCTCGGGGGCGGTCGTCGCACCGGCGATTCCCTTGCCGCCCACCTCGTCATGATCAAGCTCGAGAACGTCACCAAGGCCTACAAGGGCACCACCGTCGCGCTGCGGGACTGCTCGGTCGACCTCCAGAAGGGCGAGTTCGCCTTCCTCGTGGGGCCGTCCGGGTCCGGCAAATCCACCTTCCTGCGCTTGCTCACCAAGGAGGAGGAGCCCGACGCAGGCCGCATCTGGGTGGCCGGGAAGGACATCGCCCAGCTCAGCCACTGGAAGGTCCCCTACCTACGCCGCAACATCGGCTGCATCTTCCAGGACTTCAAGCTCCTGCCCAACAAGACGGTGTACGAGAACGTGGCGTTCGCCCTGGAGGTCATCGGTCGCCCCAAGCACGTGGTGTCGTCCCAGGTGCCCCAGATCCTCGACCTGGTGGGCCTGTCCAAGAAGGTGGGGAACAAGCCCAACGAGCTGTCCGGCGGCGAGCAGCAGCGGGTCTCCATCGCCCGGGCCTTCGTCAACCGCCCCCTGATCCTGCTGGCCGACGAGCCCACCGGGAACCTCGACCCCAATACCACCATGGGCATCATGCGGCTGCTGGACCGCATCAACCGCACCGGCACCACCGTGGTGATGGCCACTCACGACCGCGGCATCGTCGACGCCATGCGCCGGCGGGTCATCGAGCTGGACCGCGGCACGGTGGTGCGCGACCAGGCCCGCGGCGTGTACGGCTACGGCACGTGAGCGCCCCCGCCGAGGCGGCGGCCCGGGCCCGCCAGACCCAGTCCACCTCGTTCGTCTGGCGCCAGCTGATCCTGGCCGTCGTGGCCGGGGCGGTGGTGCTGGTGGCCCTGGTGGTGGTGGCCGTGGCCATCGACAACGGTCGGGAGGCGGCCCGTGCCGCCCTGCGTCCCGCCGCCGACGGCACCGTGCGGCCGGGCTCGATCGCCGGTTCCTTCCGTGTCGCCACCTGGGCCGTGGTCGTCGCCCTGGTGGCGGTGGCCGCCCTGCTCACCGTGCTGGTGGGCCACATGGTCGGGGTGGCCCGCTTCGCCGTTCTGGCCCGCCCCGGGCCCCGAGACGAGGCCGCCGGGGTGGCGGCCCAGGAGGATGACTGACCCATGGCCCTGAGCCTCGACTACGTCGTGCGGGAGACGGCCGGCAACCTGCGCCGCAACCTGCTCATGACGGCGGCCGCCGTGCTCACCGTCGCCGTGTCGCTCTCCCTGGTGGGGGGCGCCCTGCTGCTCAAGCAGGGCGTGTCCAAGGCCAGCCTCCAGTGGCGGGGCGGCGTGGAGCTGTCCGTCTTCATGCTCCCCGACGCCACCCCCGAGCAGAACGAGGCGGTGGAGCGGGAGCTCTCCCAGATGCCCGAGGTGAACAGGTTCACCTACGTGGACCAGCAGGCCGCCTTCAACGAGTTCAAGGAGATGTTCGCCAACTCCCCCGACCTGGTGGAGAGCGTGGAGCCCAAGGACCTTCCCCCGTCCTACCGGGTGGTGCCCAAGCGGGCCGAGTTCATCGACGTGGTGGGGAACCGGTTCGACAACCGGCCCGGCGTGAAGGAGGTCGTGTTCGCCCGGGACGTGGTGGAGACCCTGCTCAAGGTCACCCGGGCCTTGCAGATCGGCATCGTGTCGGTGGCCGGCGTGCTGCTGCTGTCGGCGGTGCTACTGATCCTCAACACCATCCAGATGGCCATCTTCTCCCGCCGCCGGGAGGTGGCGGTGATGAAGCTGGTGGGGGCCACCAACTGGTTCATCCGGGTCCCCTTCATGCTGGAGGGCATGGTGCAGGGGGTGGTGGGGGCCACCGCCGCCTTCGGCGTGGTGGCTCTGGTGCGCAACCTGCTGGCCGGGGCGGTGGGGGAGAACACCCTCGGCAACCAGCTGTTGCCGCCGGCCAGCGACGTGGTGGGCACCGGCCTGTTCGTGCTGTTCGCCGGCGCCATCATCGGCGCGGTGGGCTCCGCTTTCGCGGTGCGCCGCTTCCTGGACGTGTGATCTGAGTCCCTGGGAACGCCCCGAACCGGGCGTTCCCCCTCAAGGGAGGCGCTCACAGGCCGATCTAGGAGGGTGCCTCGGCGCGCCCTGCTTGCCCTTGCCGTGACGGCCAGCCTCCTGGCCACCTCCTCGCCGGTCGCGTCAAGCGCCGAGACCAAGAAGCAGCAGCAGGCCCGCAAGGAACAGGAGGTCCGGCAGGCCGAGATCTCCAAAGAGCTGCGGACCCTGCGGGAGGAGGTGTCGGAGGCCTCCGAGCAGGAGGCCGCCCTGCTCGAGCAGCTCGACACTGTGCAGGACCGGCGAAGGTCCCTCGACGGGCGCGTGGCCGCCCTCGACAAGCAGGTCGCGGCCGCCGAAGGGGAGGCCACCAAGGCCGAGGTCGCCCTGGAGCAGGTCCAGGCCGAGTTCGTCCGGGCCCAGATGCAGCTGGCCCATGAGAACGCCGCGCTGGCCCGGGAGCACGACCGCCTGCGGGCCCGCGCCGTGGCCGCCTATATCTCCAACCCCTCCTCCAGCGCGGCCGAGCTGCTGCTGAAGGCCAGGACCATGCGCGACATCGCGGCCACGACCGGCTACCTGGAGACCGTCGTCGAGGTCCAGCGGAACGCGGTGCGCCGCTACACCGAGGCCCGCGACGCGACCGAGCGGCTGCGGGCGGAGGTGGAGGTCCAAAAGGACGCCGCCATGCAGCAGCGCAACGTGGTGGTCAACCGTCTCTCGGACCTGGAGGGCCTGCGTGCCGAGCAGGAGGCGGTGCGCAGCCAGGTGGTGGCCGACGAGGCCGAGCACGCCCGCCTCCTCCAGGAGGTGCGCCAGCGCAAGACCGAGTTCGAGACCCAGATCAACGCCCTGCGGGCCGAGTCCAGCGTGGTGAGCGCCCTGCTCCAGGGGCTAGCCCTGGTGCCGGGCGTGGGTGCGACCGTGCCGGGGGCGCTTGCCTCGCCGGTGCCGGGCACCATCCTCACCTCGCCGTTCGGCCAGCGGCTCCACCCCATCTTCGGCACGGTGCGCATGCACGACGGCGTGGACTTCGGGGCTCCCCAGGGCATGTTCATCCGGGCCGCCGCGGCCGGCATCGTGGTCTCGGCCGGGGTGCGGGGCGGCTACGGCAACGCCACCATCCTCGACCACGGCGGCGGGCTGGCCACCCTCTACGCCCACCAGAGCGAGATGTTCGTCATCCAGGGCCAGGCCGTGAAGGCGGGCCAGGTGATCGGCGCGGTGGGGTCCACCGGCTTCTCCACCGGCCCCCACCTGCACTTCGAGGTTCGCCTGCGCGGCGTGCCCGTCGACCCGCTGGTGTACCTGCGCTAGTGCCTCGACCTCATTCGTTCGCTTCGCTCTCTCCATTCGGTCGAACTGATCGAGCTCCGGCGGGCAAGCGGAGCTCGCGCCGCCTCCGCCCTGTCCTTGGACCGCGGCTCGGCCAGACGGGGAACGTTTGTGCTCACTGCGCTCGTCATCCCCGCCTCCGGGGTAGGGGAGAGGCGTGGGCGCACCGACCGCCGCCGCCCTGGTCCCGCCGACCGCCTCGCTGGCCGAGGTGGCCGAGGCGGCCCGGTCGTGCACGGCCTGCCCGCTGCACGAGTGCGGCACCCAGACCGTGTTCGGCGAGGGGCCTTCGCCGGCGCCCATGATGCTGGTCGGCGAGCAGCCCGGGGACCGGGAGGACAAGGGCGGCCGGCCGTTCGTGGGCCCTGCCGGCGGGCTGCTGGACCGGGCCTTGGCCGAGGCCGGCATCGACAGGGCCGACGCCTACCTCACCAACGTGGTGAAGCACTTCAAGTGGCGCCCAGCCGGCAAGCGCCGCATCCACCAGAAGCCCAACGCCGCCGAGGTGGCCGCCTGCCGGCCCTGGCTGGACCG
>JBOGHQ010000123.1:0-7700 GCA_050744785.1 Acidimicrobiales bacterium
GAGTAAATAACGTCCGGAATCCGGACGTTATTTACTCGGGTCCGAAGGAGGTCAGACGGTGAACCGGGCGGTGAGGCCCCGCACGCCGCCCCGGTAGCCGGGGATTGCGGCGGCCACGTCCGAGAGGTAGGGGGCGTCGCCGAAGGCGAAGACCCTGCCGGCGTCGTTGGCCACCAGGTAGCCGCCGCCCGACTTGGTGCCCTGGATGCCCCGGGCCGGGCCGGCCGCCCCGATGCCGGGCAGCGAGCCGAGGAACTTGGCGTCCCCGAAGGCGAAGATGCCGCCGTCGGCGGCCAGCAGCCAGTAGCCGTTGCCCGAGGCGGTGGCGGCCATGCCGACCACCGGCTGGTTGAGGCGGATGGCGCCGGTGGAGCCGAAGAACTGGGCGTCGCCGAAGGCGAAGATGCCGCCGTCGGCGGCCACTAGCCAGTAGCCGTTGCCGGACGGCGTGCGGGCCATTCCCACCACGGGCTGGTTGAGGCGGATGTTGCCGGTGGAGCCCGAGAACTTGGCGTCGCCGAAGGCGAAGATGCCGCCGTCCCTGGCCACCAGCCAGTAGCCGTTGCCGGTTGGCGACCCCGCCATGGCCACCACCGGCTGGTTGAGCCGGATGTTGCCGGTGGAGCCCCAGAACCTGGCGTCGCCGAAGGAGAAGATGCCGCCGTCGGCGGCCACCAGCCAGTAGCCGTTGCCGGCCGGCGTGGCCCCCATGCCGAGGATGGGCGAGTTCAGCCGGCGGCCACCCATGGAGCCCCAGAAGCGAGCTGCGCCGAAGGAGAAGATGCCGCCGTCGGCGGCGACCACCCAGTACCCGGCCACCCCGCCGCTGGCGTTGTTGGTGACCTCGAACCAGTCCGACTTGAGGTTGAACCGGCTCCGGAAGTCGTTGCCGGTGAGGGTCTGGCGGCCGCCCGTTCCCACCAGCACCAGCTCCAGCACCCGCCCGCCCAGGTCGCCCAGCCCGTTGCGGCGCACCACGTCGATCGACTGGAGCTCCCCGATGGCGGGGAAGGCGGCCTGGATGGTGGCCACCGGCACGCTGGCCGTCCAGTCGTGGTGGGGGTTCGAGGACACCGCGTCGCCCTCATCGACCACGGCCGGAAATGTGCCGCCGGCGGTGAAGCCCCCGGTGGAGGAGGAGAACTCGGTGGAGGCCACCGTCGACGTGCCCGCCATGACCCGCACCTGGCCGGCCGTCTCGGCGATGGCGGTGTTGGTGAAGGCCGCCTCCAGGTCGCGGAAGCCGGCCGCGTCCTGGATGGCGACGCCGCCGTAGACCTGGCAGGTCTCGGTATCGCACGTCTTGGCGTAGGGATAGCGGCTCTGGGCCTGGGCGTAGGAGCGGGCCGCCACCGACTGGGCCCGGAGGGCGTGCATGCCCAGGCCGCCGCCTGACGAGCCCCACGCCGCCGGGCTCTCCCGCGGCACCACGCCGCGCAGGTAGCTCTCCATGGGGAGCTTGTTGACCGTTCTGGCCCCACCGTTGTCGAGCACCTCGAACTCGCCCCTGTACCAGCGGGTGGCCCCCGGCTCGCACAACTGGAGCATGGTGCCGCGGTTGTCGGTCTGGGCGACGGAGGAGGCCAGCCGGATGGGACCGGGCGACGCCGGCGCGATGGTCGTCCACGGCCCGCCGCAGGTGGGGGCGCTGGACACCTCGAAGGTGTTGGGCCCGATGGGGCGGACCCGCAGGGCGGCGAAGTTGGACCCCGGGTGGGTGCTGGTGGTGGCGCCGCCGAGCTCCTGGGCCACCACCGTCTCGGCGTTGTCGAGGCGGACCAGGCGCACCGAGATCGGCACGTCGCCGATGGTGCTCATGGTGGTCCCGCCGTAGTAGTGGTCGAGGATCTGGGTGTAGGGCCACCCGGCCAAGGCGTAACCGTGGGAGCCGTGCTGGCCCATGCCCCGGCCGTGACCGTACCCGTGGCCCTTGAGCTCCACGTTGGCGGCCGGGTACCCGGCCGCCGGCGGCGCCGGTCCCACCACCACGAGCGCGGTGGCGGCGAGGGCGGCGGAGAGGGCGGCGGCCACACCTCGGGTGCTCCGGGGGCGCGCCAAAGCAGGGGAGACAACCGGCCCGTTCATGACCGGCACGCTAGCGGCCGGGGGCGGGCCGCGGGACGCGCCCCTCGGCGCTGCCAGGCAGCCGAGCCCCGGTCCGTGGCCGCTCGCGCCGCCGCATTCGGCCTCCACGGCTGCGGACCACCGAGACGGACAGGGCGGAGGCGGCGCCAGCTCCGCTCGCCCGCCGGAGCCAGTTCGACCGAATGGACCGAGCGACGCGAACGAATGAGGTCGGGGACTAGGCGGGGAGGTCGACGAGGGCCAGGTCGACCGCCGCGGTGGCGCCCCCCAGCCCGGGCCGAGACCCGAAGAAGCGGGCCTGGCCGAAGCTGAACACCCCGCCGTCGGCGCCCAGGAGGTAGTAGCCGAGCCCGGCGTGGGTGGCCCGCAGGGCGGTGCTGCCCCCGTAGGACGGCAGCTTGAGGCCCGGGACGCTGCCCCAGAAGGGGCCGTTGAAGGCGAACACGCCGCCGTCGGCGGCCACCAGCCAGTAGCCCGAGCCGTCGCCGGCCGCCTCCATGGCCACGATGGGCGAGTTGAGGGTGAGGGCCCCGGTGGAGCCGGCGAAACGGGCGTCGCCGAAGGCGAAGATGCCGCCGTCCGACGCCACCAGCCAGTAGCCCTTGCCGGAGGGCGTGGGCGACATGCCGACCACGGGCTTGTTGAGCGGCATGGCGCCGGTGGAGCCGAAGAAGGCGGCGTCGCCGAAGGCGAAGATGCCGCCGTCCGACGCCACCAGCCAGTAGCCCTTGCCGGTCGGCGTCGAGGCCATCCCCACCACGGGCTTGTTGAGCTTCATGGCGCCGGTGGAGCCGAAGAAGGCGGCGTCGCCGAAGGCGAAGATGCCGCCGTCCGCGCCCACCAACCAGTACCCCTTCTGAGCCGGCGTGGCCGCCATGCCCCGGATGGGCTGGGCCAACCGGGCGCCCCGCAGGTCACCGACGGCGGGAGCCGCCCCCTGCGGGTACACCGCACCATCCCGGCCCGCGATCCAGTAGCCGCGGGGCAGCCGGCTCGGCGCCTGGGACAACCGCTGGCGGATGGACGGCAGCAGGGCGTAGAGGCGGTCGCCGGGACAGTCCGTGGCCCGCACGTCGCGATGGCCGGAGATGTTGGCGAAGACGCGGTGGGCCGTGCCGTCCGCGCCGGTGTACACCGACGAGCCCTGGGGGTCGATCTCGTGCCGGGCCGCCTTCCAGGCCAGCCACGACTCGAGGCTGGCCAGGGCGGCGGCGGAGGGCGGCGCCGCCGTGAAGTCGCCCAGCAGGGCGATGCCGGCCGACCCGGTGTTGGTGCCCTCGGCGTGGGCCCCCACCACGCCCCGCCGGCTGGCGTCCTCGCCGGTGGGGACCTCGCCGGCCGCGTAGTCCCGGGCCCATCGGCCCTCGTAGACGCGGCCCTGGGCGTCGACCACGAAGTTGTACCCGATGTCGTCCCACCCCCGGAACTGGGTGTGGAAGGCGTACATGCCCCGGATGGTGGCGGCCGGGTCGGGGTCGACGTTGGGGGTGACGGTGTGGTGGACGATCAGCTTGGTCACCGGCGCGTAGAGCGGCGTGCCCTTTCGCAGCGACTCGTCGGCACCCCACTGGGCACGGGTCACCACCGCGGGCTGGGCCGGTCCAGCCGGACCTCCCTCAGCCGCGCCCGCCACGTCCCGGCCGGCCCGCACCAGGCGCCGGGGGCCGTGCTCGGTGTCGAAGGCGGCGACCTTCACGGCCCGGGCCGGGCCGCCGGCAACCCGGGTCTGGACCCGCCCCGCCTCGGGCACCCGCAGGAGGCCGCTGTAGACGACGCCCCGTTCGTGGTCCTCGAGATCGTGGGCCACGGGCGCGTCCACCCAGGGCTGCCACTGCCCGCCGGCCTGCCAGCGCACCTGGACCCTCGCCTCGTCGTCGCCCTGCCAGCTCAGCGCAAGGTGCGACGCCGGGATGCCGAGCTCCTCGCCGCCGGCCGCCGAGGAGCTGTCCAGCACCTCAACCCGGGTCTCGGGCGCGCTCCAGGCCATCGGCACGGGGACCGCCCAGGCCACGGCGGCCACGAGCACGGCGATGGGGATGCGCAGTCTCATGGGGGGCTGGCCCAGGCGCCGAGCACGACCGGACCGTTCTTCTCATCGTCAGCTCCAACTCGGACGATTAGAACAGGAGTGAAATAGTACGGGAGCGGGCACGCCTTCGTAAGCCTCCCCGCCCGTCGCAGCTATCGCCACACCATCTCGGAGGAGCTCCGTGCATCCACGCCGCCGTCTCGTTCCCGCCCTCGCCGCCGCCCTCGTCGGCACCGTGCTCGTCCTGGGGCCGGCCGAGCCGGCGTCGGCCGCCCCGGTCCAGCGGTGGGCCGTCGACATCCCCGCCGCGGTGCGGGAGTCGTCCCCGCTGATCGTGGACCTCGACGGGGGTGGGCCGGACGTCGTCTTCGGCGCCCACGACGGACGCCTCTACGGCCTCCACGGGAGCGATGGCACGACCGTCGGGGGCTGGCCCCGGGCCACGTCCCACGCCATCAACTCATCGCCGTCGGCGGCCGACGTGGACGGCGACAGCCGGCCCGAGGTCTTCGTGGGCAGCGGCGTGGGCATCCACGGCCAGTGCTCGGGTGGCGCCCTCTACTCGTTCGACCACGACGGGAACCAGCGCTTCCGCCTCCAGGGCAGCGACGAGGACTGCCCCAACCAGGCCGTCCATTCCACGCCCGCCATCGGCGACATCAACCGCGACAACCAGGCCGACGCCACCGTGGGGACGCTCGGTCTCACCATGCCGTCGGTGTCCCACACCGGCGCCATGAACCCTGGCTGGCCCTACTACACCGACGACACCGTGTTCTCGTCCCCCGCCCTGGTCGACGTCGACGGCGACGGCCAGACCGACGTGGTGGTGGGCGGCGACTCCACGGCCGGCCCGCCCATCGACCACCGCGGCGGCCTGGTGCGGGCCGTCGGTGGCGGCGGCAACACCCTGTGGGAGTTCCGGGTCAACGAGATCGTGCGGTCGTCCCCGAGCATCGGCGACATCGACGGCGACGGCGCCCCCGAGATCGTGTTCGGCACCGGCGACTACTGGGTGCGCCAGCCGGGGGGTGCCAGCGACGCCACCAAGGTCTTCGCCCTCAACCGCAACGGCACGCTCAAGTGGGCGCGCGACACCGGCGGCTACACGCTGGCCTCCCCCACGCTGGCCGACGTGGACGGCAACGGCGTCCTCGATGTGGTGACCGGCACCTTCGACGGCTCCAACTCCGGCCAGGTCTTCGCCCTGCGGGGCTCCAACGGCAGCGACCTGGCCGGCTACCCCCGCAGCTCGGGTGGCGGCGTGGTGCTGGGCTCCATCACCACCGCCGACCTCAACAGCGACGGCGGCCAGGACCTGGTGGTCCCCACCGGCGGCGGCATCTTCGCCTACGAAGGCAAGACGGGGCGGGCCCTGTTCGGCCTGGCCCAGGGCAACACCGCCTTCCAGAACTCCCCCGCCATCACCGACGTGGACGGCAACGGGCTGGTGGACATCATCGCGGTGGGCACCCGGGCCAACGGCGTGGGGGTGGCATACCGGTGGGAGATGGGCTCGTCGGACAACGCCCGCCTCGGGGCGCTGGGCTGGCACACCTTCCGCAAGGACGAGCGGCGCACCGGCTCCTGGACCAACCCGCCCCTGACCCAGGCCCCCGAGAACCTCTGCCAGGCCCCGGGCGGCTACTGGCTGGTGGCCCGTGACGGCGGCATCTTCGCCTTCTGCCAGGCCCGGTTCCTCGGCTCCACCGGCGCCATCAGGCTCAACCAGCCCATCGTGGGCATGGCCGTCCCCGGCACCTGACCCTCCGCCGAACTCTGGAGTAAATAAGGTCCGGAATCCGGACCTTATTTACTCCAGAGTGAGGGAGGGGTCAGCCGGCGACGGCGACCACGGGCCGGTTGAGCAGGGTGCCACCCGCCGAGCCGGCGAAGCGGGCGTCGCCGAAGGCGAAGATGCCGCCGTCCGACGCGGCCAGCCAGTACCCCGCGCCGCTGGGCGTGGGCACCATGCCCACGATCGGCTGGTTGAGGGGGATGGCCCCCGTCGACCCGAAGAACCGGGCGTCGCCGAGGGCGAAGATGCCGCCGTCAGAGGCGACCAGCCAGTACCCCTCCCCACTCGGGGTCGACGTCATCCCGACGATGGGGCGGGCCAGGCGCAGGGCCCCGGTGGAGCCGAAGAACAAGGCGTCGCCGAATGCGAAGATGCCGCCGTCGGAGGCCACCAGCCAGTAGCCCTCGCCGCTGGCGGTGGAGGTCATGCCCACGATGGCGCGGTTGAGGCGCAGGGCGCCGGTGGAGCCCTGGAAGCGGGCGTCGCCGAAGGCGAAGATGCCGCCGTCCGACGCCACCAGCCAGTAGCCCTGGCCGGAGGGCGTGGTGGCCATGCCCACGATGGGGCGGTTGAGGCGCGAGCCGCCGGTGGAGCCGAAGAAGCGGGCGTCGCCGAAGGCGAAGATGCCGCCGTCGGAGGCCACCAGCCAGTAGCCCCGCCCGGTGGGCGTGGAGGCCATGCCCACGATGGGCTGGTTCAAGGTCGACGCGCCGGTGGACCCGAGGAACCCGCTCTCGCCGTAGTTGAAGATGCCGCCGTCCGAGGCCACCAGGCGGTAGCCCTGGCCGGTGGTGCGGAGGGCGGCCGGGATGTCGAGACGCCCGAACTGGATGCCGTCGCCGGAGTCGGGCGTCTGGGCCGCCGACCGGGTGAGGCGGACCCGGATCTCGTCTGCGTTGGGGGCCGGGGTGGTGGCCATGAGCAGAGCGGCGGCGGCCGACACGTGCGGCGCCGCCGCCGAGGTCCCGGTCTGGAGGGCGTAGCGGCAGTTCGGCCCGCAGCCGGCGGTGGTGGTCAGGATGCTGACGCCGGGGGCGGCCAGCTCCACCGACGGCCCCCGGTTGGAGAACGACGCCAGCCGGTCGTCCCGCCCGCTGGCGGCCACACCCAGCACCCGCGGGTAGCCGGCCGGGTAGTTCACCGACGTGGAGCTCTCGTTGCCGGCCGCCGCCACCACCACGGCGCCGGCCCGCTGGGCCTCCAACACGGCGTCGCGCACGATGAGGCTGCGGCCGCCACTGAGGGACAGGTTGATGATGTCGGCCCCTGCCGCCACGGCGGCCCGGATGCCGGCCGCCACGTCGGACGAGAAGCCCTCCCCGGTGTCGTCGAGGACCTTCACCGACAGCACCCGGGTGTTCCAGCCCAGCCCGGCGATCCCCTCGCCGTTGTCGGTGGTGGCGGCGATGGTGCCGGCGATGCCGGTGCCGTGGCCGGTGCGGTCGTCGGCGGTGAAGCTGCCGCTCACGTTGGCGCCCTGGATCACCTTGCCGGCCAGGTCCGGGTGGGTCGAGTCCACCCCGCTGTCCAGGACGGCCACCACGATGTCGGGCCGGCCCCGGGTCACGTTCCACGCCTCGGGCCCGCCCACCTGGCGCACGCCGTACTGGCTGGGCGGCTGGACGTTGAAGCACGACGTGAAGCAGGGGTCGTTGGGCTCCACGACGGCCCGGTAGACGACGTCCTCCGCCACCGACGCCACCCTGGGGTCGGCGGCCAGGCGGCGGGCGGCGGCCTGGTCCGGCACCGTGACGGCCACCGCATCCGGCGAGACCCGGCGGGCCAGCC
>JBOGHQ010000124.1:0-9497 GCA_050744785.1 Acidimicrobiales bacterium
TGGTGGGGACCGGCCGGGTGCACGCCGGCCGCGGCGTCCATGACCGGGCCGCCCCAGCAGCGCCGGGCGGCCCGGACCAGCTGAGTGCCGAGCCGGCGGGAGGCGGCCCGCAGCGGCGGGGGGACAACCCGGGCGTCGGCCTCGGCGTCGAGCTCGGCAAGGACGGCCGGCACCCCGCCTGAGCCCTCCCAGTCGGCCAGTCGCAGTGCGCCGGCCGCGGCCACAGCGGCGTCGGTGAGCCCCGCCGTCCAGAGCCGGCCCCGCACGTAGGCAGCGAGGGACGCCACCCCGTCGACCCGCCCGTCGGCCACGGCTGCCTCCACGCCGGCCGAATGGGCATGGCCCCCCGCCGGGAACCGCCCGTCGGCCAGGAGCAGCACGGCCAGGGCAGCCGCGCCCGACCCGCCCATCAGAAGAGGAAGTAGCGCTGGGCCATGGGAAGAACCTCGGCCGGCGCCGGCTCCACCAGCTCACCGTCGATGGTGACGGCGAAGGTGTCAGGATCGACCTGGACGTCGGGGCGGGCGTCGTTCTCCAGCAGGTCGGCCTTGGTGAGGGTCCGGGTGTCGCCCACCGCAACCAGCCGGGAGCGCAGTTCGAGCCGCTCGGCCAGCTCGGCGGTGCGCAGGGCGGACGGCGCCACGAAGGTCAGGCTGAGCCTGGCCGCCACGGCCGGGGCGGCGCCGAACATGGGACGGGGCAGGACGGGCTGGGGCGTGGGGATGGAGGCGTTGGCGTCGCCCATCTGGGCCCAGGCGATCGCGCCGCCCTTGAGCACCACATGGGGCCGGACCCCGAAGAAGGCCGGGTCCCAGAGCACCAGGTCGGCCAGCTTGCCCGGCTCCACCGAGCCGATCTGCCCGTCCAGGCCGTGGGCCACGGCCGGGTTGATCGTGTACTTGGCCACGTACCGCCGGGCCCGGCGGTTGTCGGCCGCCCCGTCGCCGGGCAGCGAGCCACGCCGCACCTTCATCACGTGGGCCGTCTGCCAGGTCCGGAGGATCACCTCGCCGATGCGGCCCATGGCCTGCGAGTCGGACCCGATGATCGAGATGGCCCCAAGGTCGTGGAGGATGTCCTCGGCGGCGATGGTGGACGGGCGGATGCGGCTCTCGGCGAAGGCCAGGTCCTCGGGGATGGTGGGGTTGAGGTGGTGGCAGACCATCAGCATGTCCAGGTGCTCGCTGATGGTGTTGACCGTGTGGGGCCGGGTGGGATTGGTGGACGACGGCAGCACGTTGGGCTCGGACACCACGGTCACGATGTCGGGGGCGTGGCCGCCACCGGCGCCCTCGGTGTGGTACGTGTGGATCGTCCGCCCGGCGATGGCGGCCAGGGTGCTCTCCACGTAGCCCGCCTCGTTCAGGGTGTCGGTGTGGATGGCGACCTGGACGCCCTCGGCGTCGCAGACGCGCAGACAGGCGTCGATGGCGGCCGGCGTGGTGCCCCAGTCCTCGTGCAGCTTGAAGCCGGAGGCGCCGGCCAAGAGCTGCTCCCGGAGGCCCTCCTCGGACACGGTGTTCCCCTTACCGAGCAGGGCCACGTTCATGGGCCAGCCGTCGAGGGCCCGGAGCATGGCGGCCAGGTTCCAGGCCCCCGGCGTGACCGTGGTGGCCTTGGTGCCCTCGGCCGGGCCGGTGCCGCCGCCGATCACGGTGGTGACGCCCGAGGCCAGTGCCTCCTCCAGCAGCTGGGGGCAGATGAGGTGGACGTGGCTGTCGACCGCGCCGGCGGTGAGGACCTTCCCGTTGCCGGCCAGCACCTCGGTGGAGGGCCCGATGACGAGGTCGGGGTGGACGCCGTCCATCGTGTCGGGGTTCCCTGCCTTTCCGAGGGCGGTGATGCGCCCGTCCCGGACCCCGATGTCGGCTTTCACCACGCCCCAGTGGTCGAGCACCACGGCGCCGGTGATCACCAGGTCGGGCGTCCCCTCGGCCCGGGTGGCCCGGGCCTGCCCCATCGACTCCCGGATCACCTTGCCCCCGCCGAACACGGCCTCGTCGCCGCCGCCCGCGGCCCGGTCCTCCTCCACCTCGATGAGGAGGTCGGTGTCGGCCAGGCGGACCCGGTCGCCGGCCGTCGGCCCGTACAGCCCGGCGTACCGGGCCCGCTCCAGTTCCATCAGCGCCTGCCGCCGGCCGGGCCCTGGTCCACGTCGAGCGGCCCGCCCACCTCGCCCCGGAGCCCGGCCACCACCCGCCGGCCCCCGATGGGCGCCAGCCGCACCACCACTTCGATGCCGGGTTCGAAGCGCACGGCTGTCCCGGCCGGGATGGCCAGGCGCCGGCCCCGGGCCGCGGCCCGGTCGAACGAGAGGGCCGGGTTGGCCTCGGCGAAGTGGTAATGCGACCCGACCTGCACGGGCCGGTCGCCGGTGTTGACCACCTCGACCTCCACCAGGTCGGCGTCGTCGAAGAGCACCACCAGCTCGGCCCCGGGCAGGATCTCGCCCGGCCTCACGGGATGGGCTGGTGGAGCGTCACCAGCTTGGTGCCGTCGGGGAAGGTGGCCTCCACCTGCACCTCGGGCAGCATCTCGGGGATGCCGTCCATCACGTCCTGGCGGCCCAGCAGGTGCCGGCCCTCCTCCATCAGGTCCTGCACGGAGCGGCCGTCGCGAGCCCCTTCCAGCACGAAGGACGTGAGCAGGGCCACCGCCTCCGGGTGGTTCAGGCGCAGGCCTCGGGCCCTCCGGTCCCGGGCCACCATGGCGGCCACGGCGACGAGCAGGCGCTCCTGCTCGTGGGGTGTCAGCTGCATCAGACGGCGAGGAGGTCGGCGAAGTCGCTCTGGTCCGCCTCGGCCGTGTCGCCAGCGTGCACGATGACGCCGCCCTCCATCACCGCGTAGCGCTCGGCCAGCCGGAGGGCGAACTCCACGTACTGCTCGACCAGGAGGATGGAGATGCCCGTCTCCCGGTGCAGGGTGGCGATGGCGTCCTCGATCTCCAGGATGATCGAGGGCTGGATGCCCTCGGTGGGCTCGTCGAGGACGAGGATCCGGGGCCGGGTCACCAGGGCGCGGGCGATGGCCAGCTGCTTGGCCTGACCCCCGCTCAGCAGGCCGGCCGGCCGGTCCAGCCGCGCCCGCAGAGCAGGGAAGACGTCGAGAGCCTCGGCCACGGCGGCGGGGTCGGCGCCCCGGGCCCGTTCGTGGACGACCCGCAGGTTCTCGCCGGTCGTCATGTGGGGGAAGACCTGGTGGCCCTGCGGGGCATAGCCCAGGCCTCGGCGCGCCCGACGGTGCGACGGCCACCTCGTCACGTCCTCGCCGTCGACCAGGACCGACCCGCGGGTGGCGGGCAGCACGCCCATCACCGCGTTGAGGAGGGTGGTCTTCCCCACGCCGTTGCGGCCCATCAGGCAGACCAGGGCGCCGTCGGGGACGTCGAGGGAGAGGCCGAACAGGACCTCGGTGCGGCCGTAGGCCACGTGGAGGTCGTGGACCTCCAGCCTCATGGCGCCACCTCGGTCAGGTCGATCATGGCCCCGGACCGCTCGTCGCGCGAGCGACCCAGATAGACCTCCCGCACCCTCGGGTCGGACTGCACGTCCTGGACCGACCCCTCGCACAGCAGGCGGCCCTCGTGCAGCACCGTCACCTTGCGGGCGAAGCGGCGCAGGAAGGCCATGTCGTGCTCGATGACCACGACGGTGCGGTGGGCGGCCAGACCCTCGAGCAGGGCGCCCGTGGCCAGTCGCTCTTCGGGGGTCATGCCGGCCACGGGCTCGTCAAGGAGGAGCAGGGTGGGCTCCTGGACGAGGAGCATGCCGATCTCCAGCCACTGCTTCTGGCCATGGCTGAGCTCCTTGGCCGGGCGGTCCGCGGCGGCGGCCAGGTTGACCTGCTCCAGGGTCCGGGCCACCCCGTCGCTCACGCCCGGCCGGCGCCGGAGGAGAGTGGGGAGCGGGCGCCGGAAGGACTCGGCCAGATCGAGGTTCTCGGCCACCGTGAGAGCCTCGAAGACGGTGGGCGTCTGGAAGCTGCGGCCGATACCCAGCCGGACGATCTGGTGCTCCTTGAGCCTGCGCAGGTCCCTGCCGTGGAAGAGCACGGTGCCCTCGGTGGGGCGCACCAGGCCGGTGACGACGTCGATGAGGGTCGTCTTGCCAGCGCCGTTTGGCCCGATGAGGAAGCGCAGCTCGCCCTCTTCCACCGTGAGACTGAGGCCGTCGATGGCCCGGAAGCCTTCGAACGACACCACCAGGTCCCGGATCTCGAGGACGGGCTGGCTCACGACGTCGCTGCGGCTGCCGGGGAGGCGGCACCGCCCCGGCGGAACGGGCCCGTCACCACCCGGCCGATCGAGCGCAGGACGCCCACGACGCCGCCCGGCGCGTAGGCCACCACCACGATGAACAGGGCGCCCTGGAGGTAGAGCCAGTCCTCGGGGCGCCACTCGCTGAAGGTGGTCTTGCCCCAACTCACCATGAGGGCGCCGATGACGGCGCCGACCAACGTGCCCCGCCCGCCGATGGCCACCCACGTCACCATGAGGATGGACGGGACCACGGCGAACTGGTTGGGCGCCACGATCCCGATGATGGGAGCGGCCAGGGCGCCGGCCAGGCCGGCCATGCCGGCCGCGGCCACGAAGGCGGCCGTCTTGACGACGGCGGGGTCGTAGCCGAGGAACCGGACCCGGTCCTCGCCGTCCCGGGTGGCCACCAGCAGGCGGCCGAAGCGGCTCCGCACCAGCTGGAAGCCGATCAGCATCGTTGCCAGGAGCCCGCCCGCGGCCAACCAGTAGAGGAAGTCGTTGGTCGAGGGTTGGTACTTGCTCCGGCCGAAGATGGTGGAGAAGTTGGTGAGGCCGTTGGTGCCAGACGTCAGCTTGAGCTGGCCCACCAGGAGCAGCCAGAAGATGAGGGCGGTGGCCTGGGTGAGGATGGCGAAGAATGGGCCCCGGATGCGGCGGTTGAACACCAGCCACCCCAGCAGGCCGGCCACCACCATGGGCAGCAGGACGGCGGCCGGCGCCGCGAACCACAGGTGACGGAAGGGCCGCCACAGCCAGGGCAGCTCGGTGTAGTCGCTGTAGAGCGACATGAACTGGGGCAGAGCCCCGTCGGGAACCTGCTCGAGCGACAGGTGCATGCCCATGGCGTAGGCGCCGATGCCGAAGAAGACGCCCTGGCCCAAGGCCAGCATCCCGCCGTAGCCCCACGCCACGTCGATGCCGACGGCCACCATGGCGTAGCAGAGGTACTCGGCCCACTGCCGGACGCGGGTGGGGTCGCCGAGGATGCTCGGCCAGGCGAACAGGACGACGGCGAAGGCCACGAAGAGGGCCCGGCCCGCCCAGGGGCTCCGGCCCGGGGCCAGCTTCGACAGCGGGGTCTGGCGCCGGGGCCGCTCCTCGACCAGGACCGCCTCGGGTGCCGGGACGGGCGTGTCGACGGCCGTCACGCGGTGAGCCCCCTCGTGCGGAACGACACCAGTCCGTTCGGCTTGAACTGCAGGAACAGGATCACGCAGGCGAAGACGATGGCCTTGCCCAGGCTGGCCGAGGTGGCGTACTCGCTGTACGACGAGATGATCCCGAGTGCGAGGGCGGCCAGCACTGCCCCCCGCAGCTTGCCCAGCCCGCCCACGATCACCACCAGGAAGGCGTCGACGATGTAGGAGGCACCGATGCGGAAGCCGACGGAGCCGATGAGGCTCACCGCCACGCCGGCCACCCCGGCCAGCCCGGAGCCGATGAGGAAGGTCAGGGTGTCGACCCGCCCGTTGGCCAACCCGCTGACGGCGGCCAGCTGGCGGTTCTGCATCACGGCCCGCATGCGCCGGCCCTGGGGCAGCTTGGCCATGAACAGGGCGACCAGGGCCACCACCACGGTGACAAGGGCGATGATGAACAGCCGGCTGTAGGGCATGGTGAAGCCGAACGGCCGGATGTTGCCCCGCAGCCAGTTCGGGGCCCGCACGGCCACGTTCGGCGCCCCGAACAGGTCCTTGGCCCCCTGCTGGAGGAGCAGGCTGATGCCGAAGGTGACCAGGAGGGTGTCGAGTGGCCGGCCGTACATGCGCCGGATGAACAGCCGCTCCATGAGCACGCCCATGGCGCCGGCGACGAGGAAGGCCATCGGCAGCGACACCAGGAAGGCGGTGCCGGCCGCGCCGGCGAACAGCCCGATCTCGGTCTGGAGCACGTAGGGGGTGAAGGCCCCGGCCATGATCAGCTCGCCGTGGGCCATGTTGATCACGCCCATCTGGCCGAAGGTGAAGGTGAGCCCGAGGGCGATGAGCAGCAGCACCGAGGCCAGGCTCACCCCGTTGAAGAGCTGTTCGAGGAAGATCTCCATGGTGGCCTCCGCGGGAGGGCCGGCCGCCGTCACCAGGCGGCCGGCCGAGCTCCCAGCGATGTCCTTACCGGTCGCACTCCCCTTGGGCCAGACCGCTGGCCCACGCGTAGCCGGCCAGGCACGGGTCGGGCTCGATCGGTCTCCCCGAGCTCCAGACCTCGTCGATGAGGCCGGTCTCGTTGATCTTGCCGATGCGGGCCGTCTTGGAGACGTGCTGGTTGTCGCCGTCGATGGTGACCTTGCCCTCGGGCAGGTCGAGGGAGAGCCCGTCCACTGCGGCCCGGACCTTGTCGACCTCGAACGAGCCCGCCTTCTCCACCGCGGCCGCCCACAGGTAGACGGCGTTGTAGCCGGCCTCAATGGGGTCGGCGGTCACCCGCTTGTCGCCGTACTTGGCCTTGAAGGCCTTGACGAACTCGCTGTTCTCCGGGGTGTCGGTGGTCTGGTAGTAGTTCCACGCCACAAGGTGCCCGGCGATGTTCTCGATGCCGATGCCGCCCACCTCTTCCTCGGCCACCGAGACGGAGATGGTCTGGACCTCGTCGGGGCTGTTGCCCTTGGCCCTCAGCTCCTTGAAGAAGGCCACGTTGCTGTCGCCGTTCAGGGTGTTGAACACGATCTGCGGCTGGGCCTCCAGCACCTTCGAGACGATGGTGGACACACCGGTGTCGCCCAGGGGCAGGTAGTCCTCGCCCAGGATCTGCAGGCCGTTGGCCGCGGCGTAGGCCTTGATGATCTTGTTGGCGGTGCGGGGGAAGACGTAGTCGCTGCCGACCAGGTACACCTTGGTCAGGCCCTGCTCCTTCATGTAGTCGAGGGCGGGGATGATCTGCTGGTTGGTGGTGGCGCCGGTGTAGAAGATGTTGGGCGACGCCTCCAGGCCCTCGTACTGGACCGGGTACCACAGGAGCCCCTTCAGGCCCTCGAACACCGGCAGCATGGCCTTGCGGCTGGCCGAGGTCCACCCGCCGAAGACGGTGGCCACCTTGTCGGTGGTGATGAGCTTCTCGGCCTTCTCGGCGAAGGTGGGCCAGTCGGACGCCCCGTCCTCCACGATTGGCTGGATCTGCTTGCCGAGCACGCCACCCTTGGCGTTGATCTCCTCGATGGCCAGCAACTCGGCGTCGCGCACGGCCACCTCGCTGATGGCCATGGTGCCGCTCAGCGAGTGCAGGATCCCGACCTTGACGGTCTCCCCGGTCGACGAGCCGCCACCCGTCTCCGTACCGGCCGTGTCCTCGCCAGAGTCACTGCCGCACGCTGCGGTCGCCAACGCAAGTGCGGCGAGCAGGGCCAGGAGCGCCCTCGCCGGGTTCAGTCGCTTCATGATCGCCCCCGCATCTCCAGTGGCAGCAGGCGGGTGCCTGCTCCGCGGCGAAGGTAGAAGCGCGGTGTTTCCGGTCCGTCTCCCGTGAATGGCCGCCGGATGACGCTCTCCTGACGCCTTTCTGTTGATCGCCGGGAAACGACGAGTTCGTCAGCATGTTGACGCGCTGGGCGCGTCAGCATCGTTCACGTTTCAGGAGCCGGGGCGGCGCCGGACGGTGCGGAGCAGGCCCCGGCCGAGGTCCCGGGCGCCCCAGAGCGTGACCAGGGCCATGGCCTCCACCACGATGCGGCCCGACATCTTGGAGCCGTCCCGCTCCCGGTCCACGAACACGATGGGCACCTCGGCGATGCGGCCGTTCCGGCGGGCCACCCGGTACACCATCTCGATGAGGAACCCGTAGCCGTTGGCCCGCACCCGGTCCAGGTCGATGGTGCGCAGCATGGAGGAGCGGTAGGCCCGGTAGCCGGACGTGGCGTCGGACACGGGCAGGCGCAGGATGGCGGTGGCGTAGGCGTTGCCCCACCTCGACAGGGCCCGCCGGTAGGCCGGCCACTTGGGGATGGCGCCGCCCGGGACGTAGCGCGACCCCACGACGAGGTCGGCGCCCGCCTCCACCGCGCCGAGGAGCGACGGCAGGGCGGCGGGGTCGTGGGACAGGTCGGCGTCCATACCCACCACGACGTCGAAGTCACGTTCCAGGGCCCAGGCGAAGCCGGCCCGGACGGCGATGCCGAAGCCCCGCGCCCCGGTGCGGCGCAGCACCGTGACGCCGCCGATCTCGGCGCCGACCTTCTCGGCCAGGTCGGCCGTGCCGTCGGGGCTGTCGTCGTCGACCACCACGATCTCGGCCTCAGTGGCGGCGGCGCGAAGACGGGGGAGGATCACCCCGATGTTGCCGGCCTCCTCGTAGGTGGGGATGACGACGGCGGCCCGCACGACCGGCCAGCATACGATTCGGCGTCGTGGGCGCTCCCGGCGACCGGCCGCTGTCCGCCATCCCCTCCCGGAAGGCCAGGGCGCTGGCCTTCGTGGCAATCCTGGTGGCGGGCGGGTGCGGCGCGCTCATCGGCCGGTCGTTCGTGAGCCTCCAGTGCGACGACTGCACCGCCGCCACCGGCCTGGGGGCCATCGTGGGCGGCCTCGTGGCCGCCGGTGGCGTGGCCGTGGTGGCGGTGCTGGTGCTGCGGGCCATGGGCGAGTGGCGGCGCCTGGAGATGCCGGAGGCCGACGACGTCGGTCCGGGTGGCGACGTTGGGGACGGGGGGGACGAAGGGAGGTCCGGCCGGCCCGGCCTCAGCCCGTGAGCCGCAGCAGCCGGAAGCCTTCGGCGTAGGGGACGCCCGCCACCCGGCCCCCCTCCTCGGCCCGCTGGTGGACAACCTGGCGCAGCCACTCGCCGGTCTCGCCCAGCTGGCTGGCGTGGCAGAGCAGGGCCTGGGCCTTGGCCTCGATGGTCCCCGTGATCTCGACCCACAGGTCGGGCTCGAGGGTGCCCGAGAGGTACACCGCCTCCACCTGGTGGGGCGGGCCGGCATCGGGGAAGTAGTGGGGGCTGGCCGCGGCGGGGGCCACCGCGTCGAGCGTGGCCCACCCCACCTCCCGGTGGTCGCGGTGGTTGAAGTAGCTGGGCCCGAAGAACACGGCAGTGGGGTCGGGGCACACCACCACCTGCGGCCGCAGCTCGCGCACCAGCGCCACCAGCCGCCGGCGCAGGTCCGGCGTGTTGTCCACCTCGCCGTCGGGAAGTCCGAGCAGGCGGTGGCCGGCCACGCCCAGGGCGGCGGTGGCGGCGGCCACCTCGGCCGCCCGCCGGCGGGCCAGCTCCTCGGGAGGCACCGCCGGGTCGGTGGTGCCCTTGTCCCC
>JBOGHQ010000125.1:0-1561 GCA_050744785.1 Acidimicrobiales bacterium
GGGCGGGAGGGCGGGAGGCGGGCCGAAGCCGGAGCGGTAGGCGACGAGGCCCACGGCGGCCACCGCCACGACGGCCACCGCTCCCGCCCACCCGGCCAGCCACCGGCGGCGGTCGGACCTCCGGGCCACGGTGAAGGCGGCGACGCCGACGAGCACGCCGACGTGGATCCACGCCAGCTGGTGGGCCCACAGCAGGGCGGCGCCGGCCAGCCCGAACAGGACCCAGTCGCTGGCTCGGCCCCGCCGGAGCGCCCGCAGGAAGGCGAGCACCGACAGGGTGGCCAGGAAGGCGGCAAGCACGGGCGGCCGGGCCTCCAGGGAGAACCAGACCAGCGGCGGGGCGAAGGCGCCGATCCCGGCAGCCACGACGCCGACCCGCCGGTCGTACAGCTCCTTGCCGGTGACGTAGAGCAGGGGCACCAGCAGCGCGCCGGCCACCAGCGACGGCAGCCGCAGGGCGAGGATGCCGTCGCCCAGCACCTGCTGGGCCAGCCAGGTGAGCACCAGGTGGAGGGGAGGGTGCGGATCCCCGCCCCGGGCCAACTCGAGCATGGTGGACAGCGGGGCGTCCACCGCCCGGGCGGTGGCGGCCTCGTCGAGCCAGAACTCCCGCCCGCTGGCCAGGCGCACGGCCACCGCCCCGGCCACCAGCGCTCCCAGGGCCAAGCCGACATGGCGGGGCCCGTCGCCCGCCTCCTCTGCCGGGACGGTCACGGTGAACGGCGCGGCGACGACGGTCGCCACGGCCAGGCCTGTGAACAGCACGACCGAGCCGCCGAGCAGGCCGTTCACCGCCACGGCGGCGTCGCTGCCCGTGGCGGTGACCGCCATCGCCACCTGGAAGAGGCAGGCGATGGCCAAGTGGGCGACGGCGGTGAACGTGCGGCCGGCCGCCACCAGGTGGTGGAGCAGGACCTGGGCGAGGCCGAGGAAGGCCGCGGCCAGGAGCAGGTAGGGCACGTAGTCGCCCAGGCGGCCGTCGGAGAGGCCCACCAGCGCTTCCGGCGCGATGGTGACGAGGAGCGCAGCCGCCCCTCCCGCGCCGGCGCCGAGGAGCAGGGCGGGCATGATGGCCTCACGCTGGCCCAGGGAGAGCCGGGCCACGACAAGGCCGGGCAGGGTGCCGGTCAGCGCCAGGACGGGCAGCCCGAGGATGGCCAGCGCGGCCAGGAGGTCGGCGTCGCTCGACCCGACGCCCGGGGCCAGCACCAGCACGTACACGGCAACGACGCTGGCCAGGACCAGCGCGCCTGCCGGCCCGTTGCTGTGCCGACCGACGCCGTCCGGCACCGCTCGCGCCGCGCGCCGCGCCAGTCGTCCCCGCCGCGCCACCAAGACGAGGTCGCCGCCGACAAGGGCCAGGCCGGCCGACAGCGGCCGGAGGGGACCGATGGCCACGGCGGCCAGCCCGGCGGCCAGCGCGGCCAGGGACGCGGCACCGGCCAGGGACCGGGCTCGCCGGGGCTCGACCAGAGCGGAGCGGGAGGCCCGGGTGAGCACGGACCCGACGGCGGCCCGGTGGGCGGCGAGCGCTCCCGCGGTGACAAGGGCCGCCCAGAGC
>JBOGHQ010000126.1:0-6714 GCA_050744785.1 Acidimicrobiales bacterium
TGGAAGGGCCTGCTGCCCGAGGCGGGGGCGTTCTTCGCGGGCGGCGTCGACAAGCGCCGCCTGCGGGGGGCCTCCCCGGAGGCGCTGGAGCGCCACGCCGTCGAGACCCGCCGGGCCGAGCTGGGCCACTGGCTGGCCATGGTGCCCACCCCGCTGTTCGTGTGGGCCAACCCGCTCCTGCTGGCCCCGCTCATGGCCGCCTACGCCGTGGCCGTGAACGGGCCGTGCATCGCGGCCCAGCGCTACAACCGCATCCGTCTCCGGCGGGCCGCAGCGCGCGCCGTGGCCAGAGCCCACCGGCTCAGGCGGTCCGGCTGACCGCCACCCTGCGGGGCCGGAGGAAGGGGTCGAAGCTGGCCGCCGCCGCCTTGCGGCGCAGGTCTCCCGACACCAGCGGCAGCAGCATGCCGTAGGGCTCGCCGCCGTAGAGGTGGTGGACCTTGTGGGCCGCCTTCATCCACTCCAGCACCCGGTACTGCCGCTGCACCAGGGCCAGGCGGCGATGGATGTAGATCTCGTGCACGAACAGGTAGGACGCCCCGTACAGGGTGATGCCGATGCCCGCCGGCACCAGCACGCCCACCGATCCGAAGGTGCCCACCGCGAAGGCGGCGATGGCCACCGACGAGAACATCATCGGGTACAGGTCGTTCAGCTCGAAGCCGCCGTCGGTCGTGGCGTGGTGGCTGCGGTGCAGGCCCAGACCGAAGCCGTGCATCACGAAGCGGTGGGTGAGGTAGCTCACACCCTCCATGGCGGCGAAGGCCGCCAGGGCGACGGCCACCCGGGTCAGCGTCATGCCGCCTTCACCCTACCGGCCCGCTCCCAGAGCAGGACCACCAGCGTGAGCATGGCCCAGGCGTAGACGAACTCCTCGGTGGGGATGTCGAGGGGCCAGCGCCAGCCGCTCAACACCTCGGGGTTGTAGATCACGATGGGATCGGACAGCTTGGTCATCCAGCCGTCCACGGGGATCTGGAAGGCGAACACGATGGCCATGGCGATCCAGTACGCCTTCTGGCCGAAGATGCCCGTGCGCAGCCAGCGCAGCTCGACCAGCACCACGATCACGGCGGCCAGGACCGAGAAGCCCGGGTAGGCGGGGATCACCGGCCCCGCCCCTCGAACCAGGCCAGGACGTTGCGCACCGCCTCCAGGGTCAGCAGGGCGCACACCGGGATGGCCAGGAAGAACACGATCTCGTCGATGGGGAAGTCGGGGAGGACCTCCCAGCCGGTGGTCAGCTTCTCGCTGAACCGCCAGTGGTCCCGGTGGACGGCGATGAGGTCCCACACGATGAAGATGGCGGCCACGGGCAGCACTGCGGCGGCCAAGCGGCGGGGCTGCCGCCACACCCGGGCCCCCAGCACCAGCTCGAGGGGCAGGGTCAGCAGCAGGCAGATCCCCATGAGGATGAGGTACTGGAAGCGGTCCATGCGGCCGCTGATCCTACGGAGCCGGCCGGCGGCGCGGACGGCGGCCCTCGACTGCGCCTAACCGGCGGCGTCCCGCTACCGTGGGCTGCGCAATGGTGCTCGAGCGTGTGAACAGCCCCGCCGACCTGCGCACGCTGAGCCAGGACGAATTGGTCACCCTGGCCGCCGAGATCCGCGAGTTCATCGTGCAGTCGGTCTCGGTCACCGGCGGCCACCTGGGCTCCAACCTGGGCGCGGTGGAGCTGACCCTTGCGCTGCACCGGGTGTTCGAGTCGCCCCGCGACATCATCCTGTGGGACACCGGCCACCAGGCCTACGTCCACAAGATCGTCACCGGGCGCAAGGAGGCCTTCGCCACCCTGCGCCAGGCCGGCGGCCTGTCGGGCTACCCCAACCGGGCCGAGTCGGAGCACGACTGGGTGGAGAACAGCCACGCCTCCACCATCTTGAGCTACGCCCACGGGCTGGCCACCGCGGTGGAGGAGGCGGGGGCGGCCCGCCGCGTCGTGGCCGTCATCGGCGACGGGTCGATGACCGGCGGCATGGCCTTCGAGGGCCTCAACAACCTGGGCCACAGCGGCCGGCGGGTGGTCATCCTCCTCAACGACAACGGCCGTTCCTACGCCCCCACCGCGTCCCGGCTGAGCCAGAGCCTGGCCCGCCTCCGCCTCCGCCCCGGCTGGGTCAACCTCCAGGGCCGCCTCGAGCACCTCATGCTGGAGGTGCCCGGCGTGGGCGAGCTGGCCTGGTCCAGCCTCCGGGGCGCCAAGGCGGCCGTGCGAGAGGTCTTCGAGCCGCCGGTGTTCTTCGAGGACCTCGGCGTTCGCTACACCGGCCCCTTCGACGGCCACGACATCGGCCGGGTGGAGGAGGCCCTCCGCCACGCCGCCGCCTACGACGGGCCCATCGTGGTCCACGTCCTCACCCAGAAGGGGCGGGGCTACCCCCCCGCCGAGGACGACGACGAGAAGTGCCTCCACGACGCCCCGGTGTTCGACCTCGGCACGGGCCCGCCCAAGTGGGCGCCGGCCGGCTACACCGAGGCCTTCGCCCGGGCCATGGTGCAGATCGGCGAGCGCCACCCCCAGGTTCACGCCATCACCGCCGCCATGCCGGGGCCCACCGGCCTGCTGCCCTTCCAGGGGCGCTTCCCCGACCGCTTCCACGACGTGGGCATCGCCGAGCAGCACGCCGTCACCGCCGCGGCCGGCATGGCCATGGGCGGGCTGCGGCCGGTGGTGGCGGTGTACTCCACCTTCTTCACCCGGGCCTTCGACCAGGCCAACCTGGACGTGGGCCTGCACGGACTGCCCGTGGTGTTCGCCCTGGACCGGGCCGGCATCACCGGCGACGACGGGCCCTCCCACCACGGGGTGCTGGACCTGGCCCTCTGCCTCCAGATCCCCGGCATGACGATCTTCGCCCCGTCGTCGGCCCAGGACCTGGACGTGATGCTGCGCCAGGCGCTGGACGGCGACGGCCCGGCCGCCATCCGCTACCCCAAGGGCACGGCCCGCCAGGTGGCCGCCGACCAGGTGGGCAGCGGGCTGCGGGCCAGGTGCCTCCGGCGGGCGACGCCCGCCGGAACGAACGACGGCGCCGGTCACGCCGGCGACAACGCCGTTGACTGGGGGGGTCGTCGGGGGGGCGGGTTCCCCCCGACGGCCGGCGACGTCGGCGTGCTCGCGGTGGGGCCGCTGGTGGCGGCGGCCGAGGACGCGGCCGACGAACTGGAGGCGGCCGGCCTGTCGGTCACCGTCTGGGACGTGCGGCTGGTGCGCCCCCTCGACCCGGAGATGATCGCCGACGCGGCGCGCCACCGCGTGGTGGTCACGGTGGAGGACGGGACGCGGGTGGGCGGGGCAGGCACGTTCATGGCCGAAGCCATCGCCGCCGCCGGAGCCCCCGCCACCGGGAGCAGGGCTGCGCCGCCGGTGGTGGTGCTGGGCACGCCCGTGTCCTACATCCCCCAGGCCAGGCCAGCCCACATCCACGCCGAGCTGGGCCTTTCCGGCCCGGGCATCGCCGCCGCGGCCCGAGCCGCCCTGGGCCTGCCGGCCGGGTCGCTCAGCCGGTGAGCTGGCCGGCGCCGAGGGTGACCCCGGCGTCGGCATAGGGGCCGCCGTAGAACAGCTGCATGCCCGAGGTGTAGGCGCCCGAGAAGCGCAGGTCGAGGACCAGGGTGGCGCCGGCCGGGACGGTGGTGGGCGGCACCTCGAAGGCGTACTCGGCCCGGGTCGGCTCGAGGCCCACCTCGTCGGCGCTGTCCACCTTGCGGGACAGCTCGCCGGAGGCCACCGCGACCACCTCGCCGGTGCTGGTCACCGCGTTGAGGGTGTAGGCCACCGCCGAGGACGCCACCTCGGTCCATACCGGCGCGGCGGGGTCGGCCAGCCAGAGGGTGAACGACGACTCCCCGCCCAGCACGGCCGGTGCCGCCAAGGGGCCCGAGGCGGTGAAGTGGGCCGGCCTGCCGGCGCCGTAGTTGAGGGCGAAGCCGACCAGGCCGGCCGTGCAGCTGTCGGTGACCTGGGCGCCGCCCATGGTGCCCTGGGGCGCTCCGGCGGTGAGGGTGCACCCCCCGAGGGTGGGCAGCGGCACGGGCAGCACCGGCTCGGCGGTGGGCCCCTGGAAGAACAGGGTGTGGCTCCCGGTCTGCTCGAAGGTGGGGGTCTGGGCCGGTGCCGCCTGGGGCTCCACCTGGGCCAGGGTGACGGTGACGATGTTGCCGAGGAGGATGTCGGTGTCGGCCACGCCGAGCACCCCGGACAGCGACGCCTTCCACGTCCCGAAGGACAGGCCCTGGATGGCGGAGAGGTCCACCGTCAGGGTGGAGGTGCCCGCCTCGCCCGAGGGCGTGGTGGTGCCCACCACCTTCCCGGCCGCGTCGGTGAGGGTGAGCTCCCAGTCGAAGGGGTTCACGCCAACCAGCGACAGGGTGGGGTAGGTGACGATGGCCCGCACCGTCTCGGTCTCGGGGGCGACGGAGGTCTCGAAGACGTGGCTGACCGAGCCGGCCACGCTGAGCAGGGGGGCCAGGAACGACCACTGGTCGACGGCCCGCACCTTGTGGGCCCGGGCCGACAGCACCTCGGTGTCGGCCGCGCCCTGGAGCTGGTCCAGGAGGGCCTGGGAGAAGTCGGCCCGCCGCACCAGGGCCACCGCCGCCTCCGCGTTCACGAAGCCGTAGCCGCTCTGCCAGAACGGCGTGGCCGCCGCCATGGGGTCGGTGGTGACCTGGAGGACCTGGCGCACCTGGTCCGGGGTGAGCGCGGGGTTGGCCTCCAGCAGCACCGCGGCCAGGCCGGCCACGTGGGGCGCGGCCATGCTGGTGCCGGAGAGGGTGGCGGTACCACCCGGCAGCGTGGGGCTCAGCACGCCGATGCCGGTGGGCGTGCCCGACGAGACGATGTCGGTGCCGGGGGCGCTGACGTCGGGGTGGTAGATGCCGATTCGGTCGCCCTCGAAGCGCAGGTGGCGGTCGGCCGGGAGCGGGTCGGGCAGGGAGTTGTCGAACTCGAAGCCCATGGAGGAGAACGTCGACTTCTCCTTGGTGAGGGTGGCCGACCCCGCCGAGATGACCCAGGGCGCCACCGAGTACGGGTTCATGGTGCCTTCGTGGCCGTCGTTGCCGGCCGCGAAGACGACGACGAGGCCGGCGTCGTGGAGGGCCCTGGTGGCCAGGTTGACGGGATGGTTGGCGTCGAAGGGCCGGGGCGAGGTGCCCCACGAGTTGTTCACGACCCTGATGCCCCACTCGCCATGGTGGGCCAGGATGTCGTCGAAGGCGGCCAGGACGGTGAAGATCGAGATGAGGTCGCCGGTGCCGTAGCCGATGAGGTTGGCGTCGGGGGCCACCCCTACCTGGCTGGGCCCAGTGGTGGCGTCGGCGGCCACGATGCCCGCCACGTGGGTGCCGTGGCCCGAAGTGGTGTCGCTGTTGTTGTAGGGCAGGTCGTGCATCGGCAGGGCGATGGTGCCGTCGGGCTGGGCCTTGCCACCCAGGAGGTCCAGGTACTCCGGACCGATCATCTTGAAGTTGTGGGTGACGTGGTCGGCCAGGTCGGGATGGGTGGCGTCGATGCCGGAGTCCACGATGGCCACGCCCACGCCGTCGCCGGTGAACCCGGCCGCCCGGGTGACGTCGGCCTTGATGGCGGCGGTGGACTCGGCCGAGAAGAACCGCAGCTGCTCGTTCGGGTAGACGTCGAGGGCGGCCCCGCCCTTCACCGCCGACGTCAGCTGGTCCTTGGTGCCGGCCACCAGGGCCAGGGGCAGGTTGCGCAGGGGCAGGGCCTGGAGGCCGAGGCCCTCCAGCGCCCCGACGGCGGCGGCGGCCATGCCCTCGAGGCGGGCGACGGCGAACAGCCGGTCGGCCGGCGCGGCCGGTACGGCGGCGAGCGTGGCCAGGCCCCGTGCCACGGTGGGCACGGCCGGCGCCGGTGCCGCGGCCGGCTGGACGGACCCCGTGGTGACCGTGGCGACGGCCGTCCCGAAGGTCCCGCAGATGGACACGGCCAGCGCTGGGACCAGCACTCGATGGGCACGACGCATGGTCACGCTCCCCGCTTCTGTTCAGTTGTCCCACCCGGGACCCCGACAGTCCTGTCGCGAAGGTACCGGAATCGTCACGGTTTGTGACCGGCAGGGCCGTCTGGGGCTATTGGGCGACCGGCTCGATCAGGTGGGGGCCGTCGTTCCGGACGCTGTTGACGGCCGGACCGACCGGCCACACCTCCAGGACCTCGGACGGGCAGGGGCGGAGCAGGCCGGCCAGGCGGGCGGCGCCGTCCTCCGAGCGGTCCAGCCAGAGCTCCCAGTCGTCGCGTGCCAGCACGACCGGCATGCGGTCGTGGAGGCGGGCCATCGCCTCGTTGGGGGAGGTGGTGAGGATGGTGCAGGTGCGCAGGGGGTCAACGTCGGGGCCGGCGGCCGGGTCCCGCCACACGTCCCAGAGCCCCGCCAGGGCGAGGGGGCGGCCGTCGCAAGCCCGGATGAAGTGGGGCTGCCTGGCCCCGTCCCCCGTGGCCTTCCACTCGTAGAAGCCGTCGGCGGGGACGATACAGCGGCGCCGCTCCAGGGCGGTCCGGAAGCCGGGCCGGTCCAGCAGCGTCTCCGAGCGCAGGTTGATGAGCCGGCGGGACCTGAGGGCCTTCTCCCAGCGGGGCACCAGCCCCCACGACATGGCGCCGACTCGCCGCGCGCCGCCACGGCTGGTGGCCACCACCGCCACCGGGTCGGTGGGCGCCACGTTGAAGCGGGGCTGGTCCAGCTCCGG
>JBOGHQ010000127.1:0-2484 GCA_050744785.1 Acidimicrobiales bacterium
TCCCGCCCTTGGAGTTCGCCACTCGAGCGGCCCCGGGCGAGGGCACGTCGCTCTTCCCCGTCGTGGGCAGCGCCGTGAGCGCGCTGATCGGCCTCCACCCGCCGGACGTCACGTCCCGCCTGCTCGCCCTCTGGCCGCTCGGCATCCTCCTCTGCCTGCTCGTGCTCGGGCGGGCCCGCTCAGGCCAGGGCCTCCTGCTGGCCGCCTTGGCCGCCGCGCCGTTCGTGGCCCTGTTCGCCGCCCAGCTCCTCGGCATCCCCCGCCACCCGGCGTTCGCCCTGGGCTGGGCGGCCACCGCCATCCCCATGGTCGGTCTCCTCACCGCCCGGGTCGTCACGTCGCTGGCCGGGCGATGGCCCCGCATCCGGCTCGTGGCCGTCGGGCTCGCCGCCCTGCTGGCGGTGGCGCTGGTGGACCAGGCCGTGCGCGTCCGCCCCGTCCCGCGCTACGACGTCGCCCCCCTGGTGGAGGAGGTGGCGGCCAGGGCGGCGGCCGGCGACGCCGTGGTGTTCGAGCCCCGGGCCCTGGCCTGGCTGGTCCGCTACCACGCCCGGGACGGCGTGACCGTCCTCAAGGCGGCGGATGCCGACCCGGAGCGGCTCGAGGACCACCGCCGTGTCTTCGTGGTGGCCGCCTTCCCCCTGAGCACGTCGCAGGAGAGTGGCGACCGGGTCATGAGGCTGGTCGAGGGCCTGTCCTCCGAGCGCCGGTTGGTCGACGAGGGAGGCCGGCCCGACGTGAAGATGTGGGAGTTCGGGTGAGCGAGGCGGCCGACCTGCGCCTGGCGCCCCCCCGGTGGGACCCGAACAGCGGCGAGGGCACGCTGCGGGTGGCCCGGTTGCTGGTGCCCCTCAACCTGCTGCTGGCGCTGTGGTACCTGTCGTGGCTGCTGGCGCCCGGGCGGGCGGCCCACCCCGTGCTGTACGGCCTGCTCGTGTTCGCCGAACTGTTCAACATGGCCCAGGCCGTCGGCTTCTGGTGGACCATCCGTGCCTCCCGGCAGCGCCTGCCCGAGCCGTCGACCCTTCCCGCCGGGGCGGTCGACGTGCTGATCCCCACCTACAACGAGCCGGTCGAGGTGGTGGAGCCCACGCTCGTGGCCGCCCTGCGCATCCGCCACCTCGACGTGCACGTCGTGCTCCTCGACGACGGCGGCCGGCCGGAGATGGAGCGGCTGGCCGCCCGCCACGGCGTGCGCTACCTCCACCGCACCGAGCGCCACGGCGCCAAGGCCGGGGCCGTCAACGCCGCCCTCCGGCAGACCGGCTCCCCCTACGTGGCCCTGTTCGACTGCGACCACGTCCCCGACCCCCGGTTCCTCGAGGCGACCCTCCCTCACTTCGAGGACGAGCGGGTGGCCCTCGTCCAGACGCCCCAGTACTACGCCAACGGCCGGGTGCCCGGCGTGGGCAGCGCCAGCTGGTCCCAGCAGTCGCTGTTCTTCGGCCCCATCGCCCGGGGCCGCGACGCCATGGGGGCCATGTTCTGCTGCGGCACCAACGTGGTGTTCCGCCGGACCTCGCTGGAGGCGTGCGGCGGCTTCCCCAGCGAGTCGCTCACCGAGGACTTCGAGCTGTCGATCGCCCTCCACGAGGCGGGGTGGAAGACCCGCTACGTGCCCCAGGTGCTGGCCTCGGGGCTGGGCCCGGAGGACATGGCCGCCTACGTGAGCCAGCAGCTGCGCTGGGCCCGGGGCTGCCTGTCGGCGGTCGGGCGGATCCTCCGGGCCCGCCTGCCGTTCAGGCTCCGGCTCAACTACCTGCTCTCGGCCGGGTTCTGGCTGACGGGGTGGACGGTGCTGATCTACGTCAGCTTCCCCATCGTGCGCATCCTCACCGGGGAGCAGCCCGTCGACGTGGCGTCGGCCGATGAGTTCCTCGTCCACTGGGCCCCCTATTTCGGGGCGGCCCTGGGGACGGTGGCCCTGGCGGCGCGGGGCACCTACACGTTCGCCGCCTTCGCGCTGATGTCGTCCACCTTCTGGATCCACGTCAAGGCATCGCTGCTGACCCTGCTCCGCCGCCGCGGCACCTTCGCCGTCACGCCCAAGACGAGCGCCGGCGGCCGCCAGCTCCGCCCCGTGGCCGTGCCCCTCGCGGTCTGCGGGGTCCTCGCCGCGGTGGCCGCCTACGGGCTCGTCCGGGACCAGTCGCCGGCGACCATGAACAACGTGGCCTTCGCGCTGCTCCACATCTGCGTGCTCTTCAGTGGCGCCTGGCCCGCCGTCCGGGGGCGGGCCGAGGACGAGCGCGCCGCCGCTGCTGCCGGGGTTGATGGATGCGTCCGTCTGCACATAGATCATCGGCGCGTCGGGCTCCATTTGGCGCGCGACCGCACTGACGACGCCGAGCGAGACCGAGTTGTTCAGGCCGAGCGGACTGCCGCACGCGAGCACGAGCTGTCCCGGTTTCAGTTCTTCGGAATCGCCGAACGCCAGCGGCGGCAGGTTCTCCAGATCGACCTTGATGACGGCGAGATCGGTCT
>JBOGHQ010000128.1:0-4353 GCA_050744785.1 Acidimicrobiales bacterium
GGTCGATCTCCGGTGCAAGAAGGCCGGCGCCCCCATCGCGGTCGAGGAGCCGGCGGGCGAGGGAGCGACCCAGCTCCTCAGGGTCTCCGCCCGTGGCGGTGCGCCGGAGGAGGACATGGCCGTCGAGGCCGGCGAGGAGCGCCGTGAGCGTGATGTCGACGCCGGCCTCTCCCGCAACGGCGTAGGCGGCCACGGGCAGGTCGCACCCCCCGCCCAGCTCCCGCAGATAGGCCCGCTCGGCATCGACGGCCCGGCGGGAGGGGCCGTGCTCGATGCCGGCCAGCGGGCCGAGTACGCCGTCGTCGCCCTCCCGTGCCTCCACAGCCAGGGCGCCCTGGCCCACCTGCGGCAGCAGCAGCGCGGGGGCCAGCCGCTCGCCGATGTGGTCGGCCATCCCCAGCCGGTCCAGGGCGCAGGCGGCCACCACGATGGCCGAATGCTCGGCCGCCTTGGCCAGACGCGTCTCCATGTTCCCCCGCAGGCCGGCGAAGGTGAGGTCCGGGCGGAGGGCGGCCAGCTGGGCCCGGCGGCGCACCGAGCCGGTGGCCACTCGGGCGCCGGGGGGGAGGCCGTCGAGGGTGGACCCCACCAGGGCGTCCCGGGGATCGGCCCGCTCCGGAACCGCGGCCAGCACCAGGCCAGGCGGCGAGGTGGACGGCAGGTCCTTGGCCGAGTGGACGGCCAGGTCTGCCCGCCCGTCCAGCACGGCGGTCTGCACCTCCTTGACGAACACGCCCTGGCCGCCCAGCTCCCAGATGGGGACGTCGGTGCGCCGGTCGCCCGCCGTCTGGACCACCACCAGCTCGAACGGCTGGCCCAGCAGGTCTCCCACCAGGCGGGCCTGGGCGAGGGCCAGCGCACTCCCCCGGGTCGCGACCCGGAGCACCCGTACCCCTACGAGCGGCCCAGCGCGCCGCGCCGGCGGCCGCCCTCGCCGCCGGGGGCGGCCCCTTCGGCTGCCGGCCGATGAACACGGGCGGTGGCCGTCCGGCTTCGCCGGTCGGCCGGAGCACGTCCAACTCGCCGAGCAACCTCTGGTTGCGATGCGATCACAGATCGAACAGGGCGCGGAGCGCCTCGGCCAGCCGGTCGGCCTTCGGGGACCCGGCCGCCTCCTTGAGGCGGACGGTGGGCTCGTGCAGCACCTTGGCCAGCAGGGATCGGGTGAGCGCCTCCACCGCATCCCGCTGGTCGGGGTCGAGGCCGGCCAGCTTGGCCGAGAAGCGCTCCACCTCGCCGGCCCGCAGCTGCTCGCCCCGGCGCCGCAGGGCCACCACCAGCGGGGCCAGCTCCCGAGCGGTGGACACCGCCGAGTAGCGCTCCACCTCGTCGTCCACGATGCGCTGCACCTTGGCGATCTCACGCCGGCGGCCGGCCAGGCCGGCGTCGGCGAAGGCCCGCAGGTCGTCCATGTCGAGCAGGGTGACGCCCGGGAGCTGGCCCACACCGGGGTCGACGTCGCGGGGCACGGCGATGTCGACCACCAGGAGGGGCCGGTCGGCCCGGGTGGCCATCACCGGCGCCAGGTCGTCGGCATGGAGCAGCACCGAGGGCGAGGCGGTGGAGGTGAGGAGGAGGTCGGCGTCCTCCAGGGCCGCGCCCAGCGCCCCGAGGGCCACCGGCCGGCCACCGACGCGGTTGGCCAGGGCCACGGCGCCCGACCAGCTCCGGTTGGCCACCATGACGTCGGCCAGGCCGGGGGTGGCGGCCAGAGCCATGGCCATGCCCTCGCCCATGTCGCCCGCGCCCAGCACCAGGATGCGGCGCCCTTCGAGGGTGCCGAGCCGCTGGGCCGCCATCTGCACGGCCGCCTGCGACACCGACGTGGTGCCCCGGCCGATGGCCGTCTCCGACCGGGCCCGCTTGCCCACCTCGAGGGCGTGGCGGAACAGGCCGGCCAGCACGGGACCGGAGGCCCTCTCGGCCGCGGCCGACTCCCACGCCTCCCGCACCTGGCCTTGGATCTCGCTCTCCCCCACCACCGCCGAGTCGAGCCCCGAGACCACCCTGAACAGGTGGGCCGTCGCCGCCTCGGCGTAATAGGAGTAGAGGTGGTCGGCGAAATCCTCGGGGGCGGTGAACCCCACCTCGGCCAGGAAGTTGCGCACGTCGGCCACCGCGCCGTGGAACCGCTCGGCGGTGGCGTAGACCTCGGTGCGCATGCAGGTGGACAGGACCACCACCTCGCCGAGGTTCTCCCGACCCTGGAGGTCGGCCAGCGCCTTGGGCAGGCCGGCGTCGCTCACCGTCATGCGCTCCAGGATCTGAAGCGGCACCGTGCGGTGGTTGAGGCCTACGACGAGGACAGACACGCCTGGAGGCGCTCCTTCGCTTGCTGGAGGTGACCGGACCTGATCAGGTCGAGCATGTCGGAGTCGAGCGCACTGCGCCAGTCCAGGCCTTCAGTGGAGCGGCCCTCGGCCCGAAACGCGTCACGCTCCTCGGACAACAGCCCGGCCAGGACCTCGTATTCCGGTCCCACGTCGGCCCCGAGCCGGTCCCGCAGCCACGCCGACAGGGCCGGGCTGTGGCCGCCGGTGGACACCGCGACGGTGACCGGCCCCCGCCGCAGGACGGCGGGCAGGGTGAACGAGCAATGGGCCGGGTCGTCGGCGCTGTTGACCCACACGCCGGCCGCCTCGCCGTCCTCGAACACCGCCCCGTCGACCTCGGGGTCCCCGGTGGCAGAGATGGCCAGCCGGTAGCCGGCCACCTCGCCGCGCTGGTAGGGCCGCTCCTCCCACATCACGCCGGCACGGGACAGAGCCCGCACCTCGGGCCCCACCCGGGTGGCCACCACGTGGACCTCGGCGCCGCAGGCAACCAGGCCCTCGGCCTTTCGGGCCGCCACCCGCCCGCCGCCCACGACCAGGCTGCGCCGGCCGTCCACGACCAGGTTCACGGGGTAGAGCGGGGCGTCAACCGGCATGGAACGACTGCGACGCGGGGGCGGAGCCGTCCACGACCACGGGCCGCCGCTGCTGGTAGAAGGACAGGATCTGCAGCTCGATGGACACGTCCACCTTGCGGACCGAGACGTGGGGCGGCACCGTCAGCACCACCGGGGCAAAGTTGAGGATCGACGCCACCCCGGCCGCCACCAGCCGGTCGGCCACGTCCTGGGCCGACGAGGCGGGGGTGGCGATGACGCCGATGGCCAGGCTCTCCTCCGCCGCCACGCGAGGCAGGTCGTCGACGTGGTGGATGGTGAGGTCGCCCACCCGCTCGCCGACCTTGCCGGGGTCGGCGTCGAAGATGGCCACGATGCGAAAGCCGCGGGCCATGAAGCCCCGGTAGTTGGCCAGGGCGCGGCCCAGGTTGCCGAGCCCGACGATGGCCACGGGCCGGTCCTGGGTGAGGCCCAGCTCCCGGCTGATCTGGTACAGCAGGTACTCCACGTCGTAGCCCACGCCCCGGGTGCCGTAGGAGCCGAGGTAGGAGAGGTCCTTGCGCACCTTGGCGGCGTTGACGCCGGCCATCTCGGCCAGGCGCTCCGAGGAGATGGTGGTGCCGGGCCCGTCCGACAGCTCGTAGAGGCTGCGCAGGTAGACGGGCAGGCGGGCAACCGTGGCCTCGGGGATGCGCCGGCGGCCGCGGTCAGCCATCGTCGCCAAGGGTACGACTTCGTGCGCCGATTCACAAAGCTTCGTACGCTGAGACGCCCATGCTGCACACCGCTCTCGCCACCGCCGCCGCCCTGGTGGCCCTGGCCTTCTCCATGTCCACCTTCGAGCGGTGGCTGGCCCGGCGCCGGCCCCACGAGCTGGCGTGGAGTGTGGCCCTGGCCATGTTCTCGCTGGCCTCGGGCGCCCTGGCCGCCGGGGCCGCCCTGGGGTGGAGCGGGCTGACCTTCCGGCTCTTCTACCTGTTCGGCGCCATCGCCAACGTGCCGTTCCTGGCCCTCGGCACCGTGTACCTGCTGGGCCGGCGCCGCACCGCCGACGCCTGCGCGGTGGTGGTGGTGCTGCTGTTCGCCTTCGCGGCGGGCGTGGTGGCGGTGGCCCCCTTCACCGCCCCGCTGCCCCGGGAGGAGCTGGCCCGGGGCTCGGAGGTGTTCGGCCCCCTCCCCCGCATCCTGGCCGCCACCGCCTCCGGGGTGGGCGCCCTGGTGGTCATCGCGGGGGCGCTGTGGAGCGCGGCCCGGGTCCGCACCGGCCGCATGGTGGTGGCCAACGCTCTCATCGCCCTCGGCACCATCGTCACCGGCGCCAGCGGCCTGCTGAACTCGGTGATGGACGAGATGGACGGCTTCGCCGTCACGCTGGTGGCCGGGATCAGCCTCATCTTCGCCGGCTTCCTGGTGGCCACCACCGGGCCGCCCCGGCCCGCGCCGCCGCCGGCCCGGGCCCTGCC
>JBOGHQ010000129.1:0-3876 GCA_050744785.1 Acidimicrobiales bacterium
CCGGCGCATGACTGCGGATCGACCTGGTCGGCCTCGAAGGCAACCACGGCGTCGCGGGTCGCACCTTCCAGCGTCGACCCGATGGTGGCGACGAACACGATCCGTTCCCCCTGGAGCTGGAAGCGGACAGGCAGGACGACCGGGAGCGCGCCGACAGTGATCCCGATACGACCGACCGCGGCCGTCTCCAGGAGCCGGAGGCACTCAGCCCGGTCGAGTACCTCAAGCCCGCTCCGGTCGAGCTTCGCGGCTCCCTCGGGCCCGTCAATGCCGACGACGACTGCCACACCTGCCTCCTCCCGGGTTCCGGGCGCTGATCGAGGAACGCTCCACCTGTTGAGTATCAAAGGCGATCGGAGCCGCCTGGTAGTGCCGGTCGGCCCCACCTACCGGGACCAACGGCCCGGCGCGCCAGCGGCGCGGCTGGCGTGATGGCGCAGCGGGGGCCTCACGAGGGAACGAGGCAGCCCCGGAGGGCTGCCTCGTTGGTCCGACGGCCTCTCGGGCCACTGGGTGCCGAGGGCTAGCTCTGCCGCACCAGCACCTTGTGGTGGTGCCGCATGCCGAGGAGCACGAGGACCAGCATCACCGCACCGGCCAGGAATGCTCCGAGGGCTGCGTAGCCAGCGATCTTCCCCACCGTGGCCCAGGCGAAGGCGGTCAGCAGCAGGCCGCGGAGGGTTTCGCCCTTGAACAGGGTGTTCCGCTGGCCGGTGATGGCATCGGCCTTGGCCTGCAGCCCATCAATCGTCGCCTGGTCGGCGCCACTGGCGGTGGCCTCCCTCACGGCATCCTTTGCGGCCGACTCGGGAGCTCCGAGATCGGCATAGGTGGAACCGCCGGCGATGTTCTGGAGATGGCCGTCGATGAAGCTGGCGTAGGCCTCGGCTTCGGGACCGGTGTTGACGGATTCGCCGGCGTACCTGAGCAGGTCGGTACGGCCGTCCTCGCGGAGCTCGGCGGCGGGCGGGAACTTGATGTTCTGCGAGGAGAGCTCGTCGTCCACGTAGTCAGCGGCGAAGTCGGCGCCCCACGTCAGAAGGGCTCCGGCCACCACGAGGGCGGCGGTGAGGACGACCCCGAAGGCGATCAGCACGCTGTCGATCATGCGGCGCTTCAGGGCGATGACGGGCTCGGCGCCGATGGCCCGTGCCGGTCCTGCTGTCGTTCGACTCGTCGTGAAGGTCATGGCGCGACTCCTTGATCCGGTCTTCTTGCTGTTGCCTTGAACATACGAAGTCGGCTGCAAGGGCACACGAGGCGAAGGTCCCGAACGGCGGGGGACCGAGGTCCCTCGGTACATCGGAGGGGCCCGGGCCTGGATCGGGGCCCGTCAGTGGCCACCGGCGCCGGCGGCCTGCACCTCGCCGGCCTGGAACAGCCCCAGGGCACCCTTGCCGACGTTGGCGAACTTGTGGGTCACGATCGGGTACAGCCCGGCCTCGTCGAAGGTGAACTCGACGAACCCGCCCTGGGACGGCTGAAGGTCGAGGGCCTGGGCGCCGCCCCTGCTGCCGTCCGGTCGCAGCAGGTACGAGCCCTCCTTGTAAACCGTGTCGAAGACGGTGCCCACGATGTGGAACGCCGAGTTCTCGCTGGGCCCGGCGTCGAGCACCCATACCCGGACGCGCTGGCCGGGCTCGACCCGGATGGGCCGGTGTTGGTACTGGCTCACGTAGCCGTTGAACACCACGGCGTCGTTGGCCTCGAGCTGCATCTTGCCGAGGTCGCCGGGCTTCCCCTCCTCGCCGAGGTAGAGCTCGGACTGCACCATCAGGTACTCGTGGTCCACCGAGGCGAGGTCCGGCGGGTCGATCACGATGGCGCCGTGCATGCCATTGCCGATGTGGTGGAGAGCCGGTGGGGTGCCGCAGTGGTACATGAACGCCCCGGCGTGCTTGGCCTCGAACTGGTAGGTGAGCGACTCGCCCGGCTCGATGGTGCGCATCTCGTCGTTCCAGGCGACCTTCGACGCGTGGAAGTCGATGGAGTGGCCGAGCTTGCCTTCGTTCACGAGCGTGATGGTGAAGATGTCGCCGACCCTTCCCCGCAGCACGGGTCCCGGGAACTGGCCGTCGAAGGTCCACATCTCCTGGGTGACGCCCGGGGCAACCTCGATGACCGTCTCGGTGGCCCGCATGAACATGGTGTGCTCACGGCCGCCGGGCGCCGGCTGCAGCGCCGGGTCGTACGGCGTGAAGTCGGCCGGCGGCTCGGCCGCGAAGTCGATCTCTGCTCCGCCCGCCGAGCCTGCAGTGCCGCTTCCTCCACCGGCGGCCGGCCCGGAGGAACCGGTCACGTCGATGTCGAGGACCATGCCCCCCGCCTTGTGGCCCGGGACGGTGCACCACGCCTGGACGGATTCGGTGATGACACCGAGGCTGGCGGTGGCGTGGCCGCCGGGATCGATCAGTCCTGTGCCGGTCTCGCCGTTGAGCTTCAGGTCGTGGGCCGAGGTGCCGGCATTCGTGACGTTCACGGTCACCTCGGAGCCGGCGTTCACCTGGATCGACGCCGGCTTCACGTAGAGCTCGCCCAGCTCGATCTCCACCGTCACCGGTTCGCCAGAGGCCGTCACGGTCTCGTCGGCGCCGTCCGCCTCGTCAATTGCGCGCAGGCCGAAGCCAATCCCGACAACGGCGATGAGGATGGCCAGGAGCGATCCGAAGACGGCCAGCGTCAGCCAGCCGTCACGATCGATCCTCTCGGCGTGGCCGGGAGTTGGGCCTGTCCCTTCGGCTGGCGCGCTGCACGCCCGACGGCTCAGGCTTACGGGCCGGCGCCACCGGCTCCCACCACCAACACGGGGACCTTGCAGTGGCGCGCCAGCTCGCTGGCGGCGCTCCCCATGAGCGCCTTGGACAGCCCCCGGCCCCGGGTGCCGATGGCGAGCAGGTCGAAGCCGCCAGCCACTGCCCGCTGGACCAGCGCCGCCGACGGGTGGCCATGCAACACCTCCAGGGTTGGGGTGACGGCGCCGGCGTGAGCGGTGAGCCGCCGGAGCGCGGCCTCCGCCCGGTGCTGCTCGTCCGGCACCACGTCGAACGACACCACGGTGGCGATGACCAGGCGGCCGATCCGGTCGCCCAGCAGCCCCTCGGCGGCCTGGAGGGCGGCCGCCGACTCAGGCGAGCCGTCGTACCCGACGAGCACGTCGACCGGGCCGGTCGGGCCGGCCGAGGCGAGGCCGGCTGGCACCACCGCCGGCTCGCGATCCTCGTCGTGCCGCCGGGCGTCGGCAGCCAGCACCAGGCCGAGAGGACCGAGCACGGTCCCGAGGACCAACCAGCCGAAGCTGTTGTGACCCCTTCGACCCATGACCAGCGAGAGCACGGCGCCCACGGCCACCCAGACAGCGGCGATCAGCAGAACGGTGAACATTGCACGTCACCTCCTGGTCCTGAGGATGCGGGAGGGGGCTGCCCGGCCCTAGGGCCGAAAGGCCCCTTGTCCGTGCGACGCAGGGCCCGGGCGGACCGGCTCTTCAGCGTCCCGGCACGGCGCGAGCGCCGCTCATGCGACCCGGCCCGCCCTGTTGGGCTGCCGCAGGGATGGGGCCCCGGCGGGACGGGCCAGTGCTCGGCCCGCTGCCCAACCCGGCGCCCGGGCCCCAGGCGGGAGGTCGATGCGAGCAACGTCCACGCCTGCGGCCGCCAGCGTCCAGGAGATCACGGAGTTGCAGCTCCACATGTCGCCGGTTCCCGCCTCGTCACGTCCCCAGGTCAGCGTCGGGACCTGGGGGATCACATCGAAGATTCGTTGAGCCATCTCAGCTTGCGATTAAACCTCGGTAGCCTTACGTGTTGGCGGCCTGCTTGACCTTTAGGTCGCCGGCCTTCGCCGCGATCTGTCGCATCTGTTTGATGAGGCGGCGCA
>JBOGHQ010000130.1:0-5684 GCA_050744785.1 Acidimicrobiales bacterium
TCTCGTCGCCCGCTCCCTGGTGAAGAGGCTGGTCAGGACCAACTACGCCCTGACCAGCCTCTTGCGCGTCCGCGGACCATCCGCCATTCATCCGGCATCCGGTAGCTCGCAGGTGACGCGTTACTCAGCCGTCATACGGTGAGCACGAGTCTCCGTCGACGGGAGGGCACCGGTGGAGGGACGCACAGTCGCTGAGGCCGATGACGCTGCGCTCGTGGCTGCGATCGAGGCTGAAGCCGCGTACCCGCGAAACTTCTTGCCACCCGAGCCGCTCTGGCTGGCCATCGTTCAGGAGAAGGCGCAGTTCGCTGCCGCCGTCCGTCGCGACCTCGAGCGCGGACGTATATGGCCACCAGGACACGTCGTGGACGTGCGCAAGCCCGGCCACGGGGTCCGTCCGATCGCCATCCTCTCGCCCGAGACGCGGGTGATTTACCACACCCTCGCCGCTGCCTGCGTTCCGGCCGCAGCCCGACCCGACCGGTCGTCCGAGGCCTACGCCACGTTCGTAGTCGCGCCGATCAAGAGTGGATTTAGCGCCCTCCCTCAAGGCCCGAACAAGATCGGCGACTCGCGGTTCGGATACATCGCCATCTCGGACCTGGCGGCCTTCTACCAGCACGTCGACCACGAGGTCCTGCGGTCCGAGCTGGACCTGATCGGCGCACCCATAGCGCCGATCGACGCTCTGCTCGAGTTGCTGGGGGAGTTGCATGAGCGACCCTTCGGATTGCCTCAGCGGTCTCAACCCTCCGACTGGCTGTCCGAGATCTACGCCGCGCGCCTCGATCGGTGGCTTGCACGTCGGGAACTTGAGCACTGGCGGTTCAACGATGACATTCGGGTCGGCTGTGCCACGTACGGCGACGCACTACACGCGATCGAGATTCTCTCGGCTGCAGACGCGCTGGTGCATGCGTACCATGCCCGCGCCGGGTCAGCTCCTGTGGATCAGACCCTCGCGGGTGGCGGTGGCCACCGCCTCCAGCCGGGAGTGGGCGCCCAGCTTCACCAGCAGGTTCTGGATGTGGTTGCGCACGGTGTTGGTGAACAGCACCAGGCGGACGGCGATCGCCTCCTTGGACACGCCGTCGGCGAGGAGGTCGAGCACCTGCCGCTCCGTGCCGAGAGGTCGGCCCCGACCCCTCGATGGCTGCGGCGCAGCCGGGGAAGCAGCCGTGCCAGCATGTCGGCCGACACCAGGGCCTCGCCCTCGGCCGCCAGGCGGACGGCGGTGGTGAGCTCGTCGCCGCTCTTGGCCTTGGTCACGTAGCCCGAGCAGCCGGCCTCGATGGCCCCCACGGGGACGTCCTCGTCGACGAACGAGGTGAGCACCACCACCTTGACCTCGGGATGTTCGGCCTTGATGAGGGCGGTGGCGGCCACACCGTCGCCGTCGGGCAGGGCGTAGTCCATGAGCACGACGTGGGGCCGGCGGGACGAGACCAGCCGGTGCATCTCGACCACGGTGGCGGCGGGTCCGACGACCTCCACGTCAGGCTGCGCATCCAGATCACGACCCGTACGGGAGCGGGAGTCTCCTCGGGGCCGGCCGGCGCCGGCTCCGCTCCCCCGTACAGGTCGCCGGGAGCGGTGTGCCTCGTGCCTCCTGCTGCTGGGTCGTACCGGGACGGGGCGCGTAGAGCGAGGCGATCACACCGGCGAAGTGCTCGGCCACCACGCCCCGGCGCAGCTTCAGGGTGGGCGCCAGCTCGCCGTCCTCCAGGGTCAGGCCCCGGTCAAGAGCCTCGGCGCGGGACAGGCCCTGGTTCGCCCCGCAGCTAGCCAGGACGTACCCGCACTGCTCGGCCGTGCTCGTCTCGTACACCGGGATCGTCACGGCGCCGGCCGAGAGTATGGCGAGGTCGGCCACCGTCGACTCCAGGCGTGTCCGGCCCATCACCACCACCCGGTCGCCAGGCGCCACCCCGGCCGCGACCAGGGCTCCGGCCACCCGCCGGACTCGCGCCGCCAGCTCGGCGCGCGTCCATCCCGCCCAGGCCGCCCCGTCCCAGGTGCGCACGATCTCGAAGCCGCTGTCGGGCTCGTCGCTCCGCAACCAGGTGGTGGCATGGCGTCGGGAATCGACGGCGACCCCCTGACTGCCCTCGGACAGCCAGGCGGCGGTGGCGGTCGGGGCCGCGTCGGGGCTGGCGGTGACGGACATGGGCGGTTCTCCTTCCACTGGGAGTGAACGCCTCTCGCAGCTTCTGTCCAGGACCAACGGCCCCCGTGTGGGCGACCTCGGCCCGATACCTGAGGGATCGTCGTTTGTACGAGGCGTTGGGCCGCGGTGGGATTGCGGCTGTGGCGCGTGCTGCGGGGATGAGCCGGTCCACGGTGCGGGCCGGCGCCCGCGAGGTCGACTCTGGTCCCGAGGTATTGGCTCGTGTGCGTCGCCAGGGAGCGGGACGGCCGAAGCCCATCGACTCCGACCCTGCGCTGATGCAGAACCTCGACGATCTGGTCGAGCCCACTCGACACTGTGCCGGTTGCTGCGGGCGATGGAGTACTCGTTGCAGGCCACTACCCCAGAGATACAGATCGGCCCGTTACATGTAACATGACCCTTGTGGCCACGCCGCCAAGGAGATCTGACGTCAAGGGGCGGGTTCGGGACCACCGAGCACGGCTCCGGGCCCAGGGCCTGCGGCCGATCCAGATTTGGGTGCCCGACGTCCGGTCGCCGCACTTCACCGAGGAGGCACATCGGCAGTCGGCTGCGGTGGCCGCGAGCGAACGAGCAGCCGACGATCAGGCCTTCATCGACGCCGTCAGCTCCGACGAGTGAGGCGGACCGAGATCTGGACGGCTGCCGCGGGCAGCGGCTACGTCGACAAGCCGAGACCGGTGGTCATTCTGCAGGACGACCGCTTCGACGCTCTGGAGTCGGTAACCGTCTGCGCCTTCACCACGGACCCGACCGAAGCGCCATTGATCCGCCTCGTCGTCGAGCCGGACGAGGGCAATGGCCTTCGGGAGCGCAGCAGCCTGATGGTCGACAAGGTCACGACGATCCCGCGCTCGAGGCTCGGTGACCGCATCGGTCGCCTGGCTGACGACGACATGGTTCGTCTGAGCCGAGCTGTGCTGGTCTTCCTAGGGCTCGCCGGCTAAGTGGTCGTCCTCAGACCAGACGTTCCCGTGCCAATGATCGGCGGGGTGGGCTTCTGACCAGACGGAGGGGTCGCTGAGGTAGAGACCGCAGGCGCAGTCGAGTGCCTCTTCAGGCGTGCCGGTGAAGGCACCGGTGGGCAAGACCGACTCCTCGTAGCGGTCCTTGCTGGCCAGGTAGCAGGCGAAGCCCCAGCGCTCGGGCGAGCCGGCGTCCTCTTGCCAGCGGTCGCCCCGAAGTGCGCTCGAACGGCACGTAGGGCCGGCATTGCCCCTTAGCCCTTCCGCTGGCACTTTTCGACCTGCACGGGCGATTACTGACCGCGGAATGCCAAAGGCGGATCGGGTCAGGCGGCGTCCACGGCGCGGGCGAAGGCCCGGCGGGCCCAGAGCTGGGTCAGGACGAGCAGTCCGATGGCCACGGCCACACCCTTGGCGACGGGCGCCACGGTGAGGGGCCCGCTCACCATGGCGCGGGCCGCGTTGATCTCGTAGGTGAAAGGGTTCCAGTCCGACGCCACCTGGACCCAGCGCGGGAGGAGGGATTCCGGCACGAACTGGGTGGAGAGGAACTGGAGGGGAAGGAAGAGCGGCGCCAAGGCCAGCGGTGCCTGGGCGTTGCGGGTGGTGAGTGCCACCACGAAGTACAGGCCTCCGTAGGCCGCAGCCCACAGGGTGAGGAGGGCGAACAGAAGGACGATGCCGAGCACGCCCTCGTTGATGTCGGTGCCGAGGACGACGCCGGCGACGAGCAGGGCGGCGCCGGCGGGCAGGACCCGCACCACGTCGAACAGCAGCCGGCTCACCAGCAGCGACGACGGGTGGGCGTCGAGGAGACGCAGCCGGTCGAGGAACCCGGACTGGATGTCGATCACGAGGCTGGTGGCGGCATAGCCGACTCCGGTCATTGCGGTCAGCATGATGACGGCGGGGGTCATCCATTCGGCGTAGTTCTCGGTGGGAAAACCGGGCAGGTTGGTGACCACGTACAGGGTCTTGGCGACGAGGATGAGCATCGACAGCGGGATGAAGATGGGCAGGGCGTAGGCCAGCACGGGGTTGCGGAACCCCTCCCGCAGGTTGCGGGCCAGCAGCAGCCGGATCTGGCCCAGCCGGACGCTCATCGCCCCGACCCGGCAGTGAGGCCGATGTTGCGGCGGACTGCCGAGAGCGAGCCGGCCTCGTCGCTGCCGGCCCCAACCTCCAGCTCGGTGCCGGTGAGGGTGACGAAGACGTCCTCCAGCGTGGGCGACAGGACCTCGAGGCGCACGATGGCCGGGCCCAGGGTCATGAGGCGACCTACCAAGGCCGGCACCGCCGCGTCGCCGCCGGTGACGCCGAGGACGAGCCGACCGTCGGTCTCTTTGATCACAGACCCCGTGCCGGCCACGCCCCGCACGGCGGCCTCGGCGTCGGCACCGGCGACTCGCAAACCCACGATGGTGGCGCCGTAGCGCTCCTTCAGGTCGGTGGGGGCGCCGATGGCGGCGATGCGCCCGCCGTGCACGATGGCCACCCGCTCGGCCAGCTCGTCGGCCTCGGCCAGGTACTGGGTGGTGAGGAAGATGGTCGTCCCGCCCTGCTGCTGCTCGCGGATCAGCTCCCACAGGGCCCGCCGGCTCTGCGGGTCGAGACCCGTGGTGGGCTCGTCCAGGAACAGCACCTCGGGGTTGCGGACCAGGGCCATGGCCACGTCCAGACGGCGCCGCATGCCGCCCGAGTACCGGGCCGCGATGCGGTCGGCGGCGCCGGTGAGACCGAACACCTCGAGCAGCTCGGCGGCCCGCTCTCCCGCCTCCTTGGGCGCCAGGCCGACGAGGCGGGCGGCCAGGACCAGGTGCTCGCGGCCGGTCATGAGCTCGTCGAGGGACGCCTCCTGGAGGGCGACGCCAAGAGCCCGGCGCACGGCGGCCGCCTCGGTGGTGACGTCCATGCCGAGGACGTGGGCGGTGCCGCCCGTGGACCGCAACAAGGTCGTCAGGATCCGCACGGTGGTGGACTTCCCGGCCCCGTTGCGGCCCAGCAGGCCGAAGATCTCGCCCCGGCCCACCTCGAAGCTCACCCCCGCCAGCGCGTTCACACCCGCCGGCTCGTAGCGCTTGGCCAGGTCCGTGACCTCGATGGCGGGCCCCCCGGTCACTCCGACAACCTACGGGCCTGCTCCTCGAGACCGACGCCAGGCCGGGTGGGCCGACGACATCGCCGGCGGCCAGAACGCCCTGAGCAATGGCGCGGAAGCCCTTGTCCAGGACGATCCGGCCGGCCTCGTCGACGGCCACGCCGGCCTCGTCCAAGCCAGGGCCGGCCGTGTTCCCGGCCCGCCCGGCCGCGAAGAGCAGCCGCTCCATGAGAGCCGGTGGCCACCAGCACGACCTCCCCGGGCCGGATCCCGTGGCCACCGACGGTCGAACTGATCGAGCGAACGTTTGTGGTCACAGCACTAGCTTTCCCGATGTGGCGCGAGTGCGGGGTGCACACCGTGGCGGTGTCGCTGGACGCTGCCGGTGCGTCGAGATGACCTCCTCTTCCTCGGTCACCCACATCGGCCTTGCCCCGGTCGGAGGGCCGGC
>JBOGHQ010000131.1:0-2463 GCA_050744785.1 Acidimicrobiales bacterium
GCGCAGCACGGCGGCCACCTCCTGCAGCTCGCCCGCGGCGGCATGCAGGCGGGCCCGCCCCTGGCGCAGCCCCTCCCTGGTGCGGTCGGCGGCCGGCCCCCGCCACACGTGGTCACCCAACGCGGCGATGGCACCGTCGAGCCGGGGCCCGAGGGTGGCCGCCTCCCGGTCCAACTGGGTGGCCAGCTGCTCCGAAGCGGCGGCCCGGCGCTCTCCCGCCACGGCCTGGTTCTCCAGTGATCCGGCCAGCGACACGCTGCCTCCTCTCCAACCGAGCCGGTCTGGCGACCGGGCCCAGTCTGGCACGGACAGCCTCAAAACACAATGAAAATTAATAGTTGACACTCAAACTCACCGCAGGGTAACGATAAGGGTCTCACAACCGGTTCGAGGAGGTCTGTTGCCTAGGGTTGGCCCATGGCCACCAGCCTGAGGGCGGAGCGGGCGGCCAGCCCGCCCGCGACCGGCAACGGCGCCGCTCGCCCACTGCGCCGCCGGCGCACCCTCCCGGGCGGCCGGGCCGTGGTCGGCGGGTTCCTCGTCGCCCTGGCTGCGGTGGGCATCTTCGCCGGGTACACCAACGCCACCGCCGACGATCGCGAGCCGTTCCTGGTGGCCCGCCGCGACCTGCCCCTCGGCCACCGCATCACGCGGGCCGACCTCGGCACCCTGCCCATGGACCTGCCCGGCCTGCTGCGGGCCCGCTCCTACCGCGACGCCACCCAGCTGCTGGGGTCGGTGGTCATCGGGCCGGTGGCGAAGGGCGAGCTGATCCAGTCCAGCGACGTGCTGTCGGGCGAGGACGGAAGCGGCCTCGGTCGCCACATCTCCTTCCCCATCGAATCGGCCCGGGCCGTCGACGGCAGCCTGCGCCGGGGCGAGTTCGTCGACCTCCTCGCCACCTACGGCACCGGTGCCGACGGCTACACCGTGGTGGTCGTGCGGGGAGCCCGGCTGGCCGACCGCCACGAGTCGGAGGGGACCCTCGCCGACAGTGGCGACGAGGTCATCACCCTCGCCCTCGGGTCCGACCGCGACGCCGTGGCGGTGGCCCACGCCGTCAACGCCGGGGTGGTCACCTTGGTGCGGACCGGCGCTCCGCCGCAGGACGGCACGGCCGCCGGGGACAGCCGCACCACCGACGACACCTCCGCCACCACGGCTCCCGCCCCGCCGCCCACCTACGCCACGCCCGAGCCCACGGCGCCCCTCCCGGGCTGATCGCATGGGCAGCGAGCGCTACGTCGTCCTCGGCCTGGGCCAGGCCCGGTCCAGCTGGTTCCGGGCCGTGGCCCAGTGGGCCAACTCGGGCACCATCCCGGCCGAGTTCGTGAAGTGCGTCTCCGGCGAGGAGCTGCGGGCCCGGCTGGGCTCGGGCCGCCCCTTCTCGGCCGTGCTGGTCGACGGGGGCCTCGCCGCCCTCGACCGGGACCTGGTGGACACCGCCCGGGCCGCCGGCTGCGCGGCGGTGGCGGTGGACGACCGCCGGGGCCGGCGGGACTGGGATGCCCTCGGGGTGGTGGCCGTCCTGCCGGACTTCTTCGACCCCAAGGCCCTGCTGGACGTGCTGCGGGAGCACGCCGTCCTGATCGGCCGGGGCGACGTGCTGCCCGGCGAGCCCGCCGCCGAGCCGGGCGGGGCGCAGGGCCTGGTGGCCACCGTGCTCGGCCCCGGCGGTACCGGCGTGTCCACGGTGGCGGTGGCCCTGGCCCAGGGCCTGGCCGCCGACGCCCGCCACGGCCGCTCCGTGCTCCTCGCCGACCTGGCCCTCCACGCCGAGCAGGCCATGCTCCACGACGCTCGCGACGTTGTCCCCGGCGTCCAGGAGCTGGTGGAGGCACACCGCTCCCGCCGGGTCCGCAGCGCCGAGGTGCGGGCCTTCGTCTTCGACGTGGAGGAGCGGGGCTACCAGCTCCTGCTCGGGCTGCGCCAGTCGCGGGCCTGGGCCGCCATCCGGCCCCGCGCCTTCGAGGCCGCCTTCGAGTCCGTCCGGTCCGCCTACAGCGTGGTCGTCTGCGACACCGACGCCGACCTCGAGGGCGAGGACGAAGGCGGCTCCATCGAGGTCGAGGAGCGCCACATCATGTGCCGCACCGCCGCCCTGCGGGCCGATGTCGTGTTCGCCGTGGGCCACCCCGGGATGAAGGGGGTCCACGCCCTGGTGCGGGTGCTGAACGAGCTGCGGGCCGTGGGCGTCCCCCCCGGCAGGGTGGTCCCGGTGGTGAACCGGGCGCCCAAGGGAGGCCGGGCCCGGTCGGACCTGGCCGCCACGCTGGCCCAGCTGGCAGGGGACGGCGGCGGCGCCTTCGCTCCGGCCGTCTTCCTGCCCGACCGAAAGGTGGAGGAGCCGCTCCTCGATGGCGTGCGGCTCCCGGGAGCCCTCAGCGGCCCGCTCACCGGCGCCTTCGGGGCCGTCCTCGCCGCCGGCGGGGCCGGCGGCGCCGGCAAGGCCCAGCCCCAGCG
>JBOGHQ010000132.1:0-11150 GCA_050744785.1 Acidimicrobiales bacterium
GGTCGCAGGGCCGTCTCCTGTGCCGGGGGGGCGGCGGGAGGCGGTGTGGGGGCCACCGCCACGGAGCGGCCGGGAAGGATGTCGTCGCCCATCCACGCCACCGAGCTCAGCGCCTGGGCCGCCACCGTGACTGGGGCGGGGGCGGCGCGCTGGGGCGGGGGGGCCGGGGCGACGGGGCCCTGCTGGTTGGCAGGGGTGAAGCGGGCCGGGCGCTGGCGGGATGGCGGGGTGGCGCCGATGGCGGCGGCCAGCATCTCCTCCCAGTCCTCGCCGGTGCCGGGGTCGATCTCGTCGAGGGCGGCCCGCCACTCGGCGGTGGCGTCGAAGGCGCCCACGGGGGCGGCGCCCAGGTCCTGCTGCGGGTTGGCCGCCTCGGACCACAGGTCGTCCTCCACCAGCGCCGGCTTGCCCCTGGGGGCCGATATCTTGGCCGCCTTGCGGCTGCCGTTCACCAGCTGGAGGTTGGAGCGCTCCCAGTGCCACAGGGCATCGGAGAGCCAGCCCTCCACCACGGGCCCGCCGTCGTTGTCCCAGCGGACCCGGAGGGCGCCGGAACGGCCGCACGAGCGCTCGAGCACGGTGCCGAGCCGCTCGGTGACCATGGTCGCCGGCGGCCGGGGAGGAAGGGCGAGCCTGATGCGGTCGCCCACCTTGGGGAAAGAGCGCTTCTTCATCGACTTCCGTATCGGGTCGATTGGGCCCTCCCTTGAGGGGTCAGCCGAACTGGTCACTTCACCCCGAAGCGGCAGCCGCCTCGGCCCGCTTCTGGCGGGCTACCACCCGGCTGCGGGGCAACGCCGGGGGGCGGGCCCCCGGCGGCGAGACCCAGCCGTCCAGGAGGGTGCGGGTGGCGGCGGCGATGTCCCGCACGGCGCGGTCGAAGACGGCTTGGTTGGCCTTGGACGGGACCCGGTGCCCACTCACCTTGCGGACGAACTGGAGGGCGGCCGCCTCCACCTCCTCGTCGGTTGCCTCGTCTGGTCCTCGCAGTGTCACGATGCTCCGGCACATGCCGACCACCTTGGCACAGCCCGAGCGCCTTGCCCGCCGCACCCTGGCCGCGGCGACGTGCTGCCTGGTCCTCGGGGGGGGTTGCGTGGGCTGGGGCGGGGGCGGCGGGGCGGTGGCCCTCCGTGACGAGCTGGAGGAGCTGGCACCCACCGACGCCGGCACCTACGAGCTGGTGGGCACCGAGCGGGACAGCCGCACCAAGGAGGTGCGGCGGGTGGCCGAGACCTACGAGGTGCAGCCCTGGTTCGAGCGGTCGGGGCACAAGCGCCAGATCACCGAGGTCCGGTACCAGGACGGTGCGTCGAGGACCTGGGAGACGGTGTTCGAGGCCGACGGCGCCTACCGGCTCAGGGAGACGGCCGGGGCGTCGTCCTGGGAGTGGGACCCGCCCCTGCTGAGCGTGGGGGCGCCCCTCCGGCGGGGACGGGTGTGGTTCGCCGAGAGCCGGGCCCTGCTGCCCGACGTGTCCGGCATGCGCCGTGCCACCCACATCTTCAGCAGATCCGAAGTGGTGGGAACGGCCACGGTGTCGGTGGGTGACACGCGGGTGTTCTGCTTCGTCATCGAGGGCGAGACCACGACCACCGTCACCAACACCCAGCGGGCCGACCAGACGAGGTCGAGCTACGTCAACCGCACCGAGGCACGGACCTGGTTCTCGCCCCGGCACATGCAGGCGGTGCGGGCCTGGAGCACCACGGCGGTGCAAAGCGGCACCCTCGAGGAGCCGGAGGAGTACGAGCTGGTGCGGCGGGTGGAGCTGGAGCGCCTCTGACCCCGGCTTTCTGAACGCTCAGGTCCGCAGAGCGGACCTGAGCGTGCAGGGAGCGGGTGTGATGGTGGAGGTGGCGGGAATCGAACCCGCGTCCTTCAGCTTCTCAACAGGACTTCTCCGAGCGCAGCCGGTGGAAGATCTCGGGCCCGTCGTCGTCACCGGCACTCGGCGACGGGCCCCAGTCAGCTGAGATGTCCCCGGTTGTGCGCTGACAGAACTACCGGGTGAGCCCTACAAGATGGCGCCGGCGACCGATCCGCAGGGCTGGGACCGGGCCGGCGTCGCTGTGGTTTAGGCAGCGAGTGCGAAGTCGTTGGACTTGGCGTTTGTTGTTGGTTCCGGCTCTTTAACGTGGCTCCGGAGACCACGGCTCGCTTCTCCTGCCTCGACGACCGAAGTCGAAGCCCTTCACCCCCTTGGGTCGTTGGACCTCTCCATTCTACCCTCCCGGGCGCGCTCACTCCTCGCCGCGGCGGCCGCGGGCCGAGGCCCGCTCCACCTCCCGGGCCGCGTCCCGGGCGGCGATGGCGTGGCGCTTGTCGTAGCTCTTGCGGCCCCGGGCCAGGGCCAGCTCCACCTTGGCCCGCCCGTCCTTGAAGTACACCGACAGCGGCACCAGGGCCAGGCCGCCCTGCAGGGTGCGGGCCCGCAGCTGGTCGATCTCGCCCCGGTGGAGGAGCAGCTTGCGGGGCCGCTCCGGGTCGTGGCTGCCGAAGCCGGTGGCCATGGCGTAGGGGGACACGTGCACGCCGTGCAGCCAGACCTCGCCGCCGTCCACCCTGGCGTAGCAGTCCCGCAGCTGGACCTTGCCCGCCCGCACCGACTTGACCTCGCTGCCCTGGAGCACGATGCCGCACTCCAGGGTCTCCAGCACCTCGTAGTCGTGGCGCGCCTTGCGGTTCTGGGCGACGGGGCGGGGCCCCTTCGGGGGCTTCTTGGGCGGCATGGACGGCCGAGGCTACCTTTGCCGCTCCGATGCTCCGCCTGACGCCAGAGGTGCGCCGCCAGATGATCGAGCACTGCCTGGCCGCGCTGCCGGAGGAGGGCTGCGGCCTCCTGGGCGGCACCAGCGACGATCCCGCCGACGCCACCGTCTGCTACCCGACCCGCAACGTCGAGGCGTCGGCCCGCCTCTACACCGTCGACCCCCTCCAGCACCTCAGGGCCGACCGGGACGCCGAGGCCCGGGGGCTGGCCATCATCGGGGTGTTCCACTCCCACACCCACACCGAGGCCTACCCGTCGCCCACCGACGTGGCCAAGGCCCCCGACCCGGCGTGGCACTACGTGCTGGTGTCGCTCAGGTACGCCGATCCGGTGGTGCGCTCGTTCCGCATCGTGGAGGGCGTGGTCGAGGAGGAGCCGGTCACCGAACTGGCCGCCCAGCCATAGGATTCTCACTGTCCGGATCTGAGCTCGTCCCGAGGAGAGGGGGCCCCGTGCCCGTCGAAGTGCGCCTGCCGACTGTCCTGCGCCAGCACGCCGCCGGCCAGACCTCGGTCCAGGCCAACGGCTCCACCGTCGGTGAGGTCTTCGAGGACCTGGTGCGCCAGTTCCCCAACCTGGCCGGCCAGGTGGTCACCGAGGAGGGCACCCTGCACCGGTTCGTCAACGTCTACAAGAACGACGACGACGTGCGCTACCTCGAAAAGCTCGAGACCAAGGTCTCCGACGACGACGTGATCTCCATCCTCCCCGCCGTCGCCGGGGGCGCCGCCCGGTAGGTCCGGCCCGCCCCGTGGCCCTCTACGCCACAATCCTCGACCTCATCGGCAACACGCCGCTGGTCGACGTCTCGGTCCTGAGCCCCAGCCCGACCAGCCGCATCCTGGCCAAGCTGGAGGGCCAGAACCCGGGCGGGTCGGTGAAGGACCGGGTGGCCCTGTTCATGGTGGAGGAGGCCGAGAAGGAGGGCCTGCTCCGCCCGGGCCACACCATCATCGAGTCGTCATCGGGCAACACCGGCATCGGCCTGGCCATGGTGGCCAAGGTGAAGGGCTACCACCTCAAGGTGGTGCTGCCCGAGAACGTGTCCGACGAGCGCAAGCAGCTGCTGGCGGTGTGGGGCGCCGAGATCCTCTCCACGCCGGGGGCGGGCGGCTCCAACGGCGCCATGCGAGAGGCCCAGCGACTGGCCGCCCAGCACCCCGACTGGTGGTTCCCCTTCCAGTACGGCAACCAGGCCAACGTGCAGGCGCACTACGAGGGCACCGGCCCAGAGATCTGGCGAGACGCCCCCGACATCACCCACCTGGTGGCCGGCCTCGGCACCAGCGGCACCCTGGTGGGCACGGGCCGGTTCCTCAAGGAGCGCAACCCGGCCGTGCAGGTGTGGGCGGTGGAGCCGCCGGTGGGGGAGATGGTGGACGGCCTCAAGAACTTCGACGAGGGCTTCGTGCCGCCCATCTTCGAGGCCAACGACGGCGCCGACCTGCTGGACCGCAAGATGATCGTGCGGCCCCGCGAGTCCATCGAGTGGGCCCGCCGCCTCATCGACGCCGGCGTCTTCGCGGGCATCTCCTCCGGGGCGGTGCTGGCCGGGGCGGCCCGGTGCGCGGCCGACAACGAGGGGGCGGTGGTCGTCGCCGTGATCCCCGACGGCGGCTGGAAGTACCTGTCCACCGGCGCCTGGACCGACGACCTCGACGCCGTCACGGAGCGGGCCAGGAAGACCGTGTACTTCTGAGCGGCCCGTGGACGACCGCCCCATCGGCATCTTCGACAGCGGCTTCGGCGGGCTCACTGTGGCCCGCGCCCTGATGGACCTGCTGCCCCACGAGGACCTGGTCTACTTCGGCGACACCGCCCGCTACCCCTACGGGCCCCGGCCCCTCGAAGAGGTGCGGGCGTTCGCCCGCCAGGAGACCTCGCTGCTGGTGGCGCAGCACGGCGTGAAGATGGTGGTGGTCGCCTGCAACACGGCGTCTGCGGCCGCCCTCGACCTGCTGCGCTTCGAGCACGACATCCCCCTGGTCGGCGTCATCGACCCCGGGTTGCGAGCCGCTGCCGCCGTCACGCGCAACCGCAAGGTCGGGGTGATCGGCACGGTGGGCACCATCGGCTCCGGCGCCTACCAGCGCGCCGCCGTCAGCCACCGGGCCGGGGTGGAGCTGGTGTGCTGCGCCTGCCCCGGCTTCGTGGAGTTCGTGGAACGGGGCGAGACCGACAGCGACCAGGTGCATGTGCTGGCCGAGCGACTGCTGGCGCCGCTGCGCCAGGCCGGCGTGGACACCGTCCTGCTGGGCTGCACCCACTACCCCTTCCTGGCCCGCACCATCGGGGACGTGATGGGGCGGGAGGTGGTGCTGGTGTCGTCGGCCGAGGAGACCGCCTTCGAGGTGCGGGCCATCCTCGACGAGACCGGCCTGGTGCGGCGCAGCGGCGGCAAAGGGTCCCACCGGTTCGTGTCCTCGGGGGACGTGGCCTGGTTCACAGAACTCGGCTCGCGCCTGCTGGGGCCGGAGCTGGCCGACGTGGAGGGGTGGTCGTGGGACTGAGCGTCACCATCCTTGGCTGCAGCGGCAGCTACCCGGGGCCGGGGGGTGCGTGCAGCGGCTACCTGGTGCGGGGGGCGGGCTCCACCGTGTGGCTGGACGCCGGGTCGGGGTCGATGGCCAACCTCCAGCGCCACGTGGGGCTGAAGGAGGTCGACGCGGTGGTGCTCTCCCACGAGCACCCCGACCACTGGAGCGACCTGGAGGGCTTCCGGGTGGCGTGCGCCTACGTCATCGACAACCCCGGCGTGCCCGTCTACGCCCCGGCCGGGCTGCGGGAGAAGCTGTCGGACGACACCGAGCCGGCCTTCCAATGGCACGTGGTGGGCGACGGCGACGCCGTGGACATCGGCGGGCTGTCCGTCCGGTTCTCCCGCACCGACCACCCGCCCGAGACGCTCGGCGTTCGCATCGACGGCGAGGGCCGCTCGCTGGCCTACTCGGCCGACACCGGACCGGGCTGGTCCATGGCCACCTTCGGACCGGGCCTCGACCTGGCCCTGTGCGAGGCCACCTACCTGGCCGACCGGGAGGGGACCGCCGGTCACCTGAGCGGCCGCCAGGCCGGTTCCATGGCCCGGGATGCCGGTGCGGGGCGGCTGGTGATCACCCACGTGTGGCCCACCGTCCCCCTCGACGCCATCCGGGCCGAGGCCGAACCCGCCTATGGTCGGGCCGTGGAGATGGCCCAGCTGCACGAGACCTACGACGCATGAGCACGTCCGAGCGGAGCTACGGCCGCAAGCCGGACGACCTGCGCCCGGTGTCGTTCGAGCGGGACTTCACCGACTTCGCGGCGGGCTCGGTCCTGGCCACCATGGGCCGGACCCGCGTGCTGTGCACCGCCTCGGTGGAGGAGCAGGTGCCACGGTGGATGAAGGGCACCGGCAAGGGCTGGGTCACGGCCGAGTACTCGCTCCTGCCGGGCTCCACCTCCGAGCGGGTGGGGCGGGAGGCGGTCAAGGGGCGCCAGTCGGGGCGGACCCAGGAGATCCAGCGCCTCATCGGCCGCAGCCTGCGGGCCGTCACCGACCTCACCGCCATGGGCGAGATCTCGGTCGTGCTCGACTGCGACGTGCTCCAGGCCGACGGGGGTACCCGCACGGCCGCCATCAGCGGCGCCTACGTGGCCCTGCACGACGCCCTGACCCGCCTGGGCCAGAGGACCCCCACCCGGCCCTTCGCCATCAAGGAGGCCTGCGCGGCGGTGTCGGTCGGCATCGTCGACGCCGTCCCCCTCCTCGACCTCGACTACGCCGAGGACGCCCGGGCCGAGGTCGACATGAACGTGGTGATGACCTCGTCGGGCCGCTTCGTGGAGGTGCAGGGCACGGCCGAGGGCATGCCGTACAGCCGGTCGGAGCTGGACGAGCTGCTGGCCCTGGCCGAGCACGGCATCGCCGAGATCCTCGACGTGCAGGCGGCGGCGCTGGCCGAGCCGCCGCCCCGCCGCTGAGCGCGGTGCGCCTGGTCGTCGCCTCCGCCAACCGCGACAAGGTGGCGGAGATCGCCGCCGTCCTGGACGGCTTCGACCTGGTGCCCCGGCCTGACTCGGTGCCCGACGTGGAGGAGACGGGCGACACCCTGGAGGCCAACGCCCGCCTCAAAGCCCGGGCCATCGTGGCCGCCACCGGCCAGCCCGCGGTGGCCGACGACACCGGCTTGGAGGTGGCCGCGCTGGGCGGCGCGCCCGGCGTCTACGCGGCCCGCTACGCCGGTCCGGGCGCCACCTACGTCGACAACGTGGCGGCGCTGCTGCGGGCCGTGCACGGAGCGGGGGACCGGGCGGCCCGCTTCCGCACCGTGGCCATGGTGTGCTTCCCCGACGGCCACGAGGTGGTGGCCGAGGGAGTGGTCACCGGTTCCATCGCCCCCGAGCCCCGGGGGGAGTCTGGGTTCGGGTACGACCCGGTGTTCGTCCCCGACGGCGGCGACGGTCGCACCTTCGCCGAGATGGCGCCGGCCGAGAAGCACGCCGTCTCCCACCGGGGCCGGGCCTTCCGGGCCCTGGCCGCCCTGCTGGCCGACGAGACGGAGCCGCCGACCGCCTGAGCCCGCTTCTTGCACCCGAATGTGGCCGCCGGCGGCCACATTCGGGTGCAGGAACGCCGGGCGCGGTCAGCCATCGAGCAGGCGGCGGTAACGGGCTTCCACGAAGGAGTACACGCCGAACAGCAGCAGGCCCAGGGCGACCAGGACCAGCAGCCAGGGCCCCCACCTGCCCTCGGCCAATCGGCGCAGGGCGCCGTCCACGCCGACCGCCTCGTTGGGGTCGTAGCGGACGGCGGCCCGCACCAGGAAGGTCCCGATGAGGAGGAACACCACCATGCGCGCCGTCAGCCCGGCGGTGGCGATGGCGGTGATCCACCTGCGGGCGGCGCGGCTCAGGCGGCCCGTCTCCAGCTTCTTCCGGTACTTGCGGGACAGCGCCCGGTAGCCGTTCCAGAGCCCGCCGCAGATGACGGCCACGCCGACGAGGGCGACGGCCACCCGCCCCACAGGCGCCTTCAGCACCCCGGCGGTGATGTCGGCCTCCCTGGCCTGGTCGTCGCCGCTGGCGCCCGCCACCAGGCGCAGGGCACCGACGCAGAACCCGGCGTAGAGGAGGCCCCGGCCCAGGTCGCCGGCCCGCTTGGCCCTGCCGCCGGCGTCGTCGCCCTCGCCCTCGGTGTCGAGGAAGGCGGACAGGAGCCGCCACAGGGCGTAGCCGGCGAAGCCGGCCGCGGCGGCCATTACCAGCACCTTGCCGAAGGGCTGGCGGGCCAGGGCCTCCAGGGCGCCCTGGTGGTCGGGCTGGTTGTCGTGGTCGCCGAAGGCGAGCTGGAGGGCTAGCACCGCGACCACGCAGTAGAGGACGCCCCGGGCCACCAGCCCGGCCCGGGCCAGGCCTTCGACCCAGGGGCTGTCGGCGGCCCGGTCGGCCAGCTCCTCCCTCGCGCTCTCGTCGGACCGGTCGTGCATCGTGCTCGCCACGCCCGATGTGTCCCCAACTCCGGGCCAGCGAAACAGCGGTTGCCCCCGTTGGTGCGCGGGTACATACATAGAAAGCACACGTCACAGCAAAGAGGAGGGCTGCCAACGATGCCTGGTGAACATGGCAACGACCAGAAGGACAGCGGACGCAAGGCCCCCGAAGGTCAGGGCTCGGGATGGGCACCGGACGGCACGCCCGAGACCTCCATCTTCGACGGCGCCGGCAACGAGAGTGTCGTCGTGTTGGCCGAGAACGAGAAGGACGGCCGAGTGGCTGAGGGCGCCGGGGCCACCCGCGAGGAGGCACTGGAGAACGCTCGCAAGCAGGACTCGCTCCTGAGCGACGAGTTCAGCCCGGGCAAGCACTAGCTCCACCAGCCGAACAGGAACGGCAGAACGGCCGCCTTCGGGCGGCCGTTCTTCGCGCCCGTCCGGCGCCGTTCCTCGCCGGCCCCTGGCGAACTGGTCCCGATTTCGATACCGCGGCGGTCTCGTTTTCGGCACCAGTTGCCCCATTTTGGACCGTGCGGGCGAGAGGACTCGAACCTCCATGCCTTGCGGCACCGGGACCTAAACCCGGCGCGTCTGCCTGTTCCGCCACGCCCGCGTGGCTGGCCGGAGGGTACCGCCTTGAGCCCACTTGGGCCGCTCTGCGTCTCAAGGTTCTGACCTGGCGCGCCGACCACTTGGAGTGACAACCCACGAAATGGCAACCCCGGGGAAACCCGGGCGACGCAAAGCCCACGGGCCTTCTGCGAGCGGCTCGCTCGCATGGCAGCCGGGTTCCCGAACGGGAGGACCTGTGGCCTCCCCGATGCCAGGAGGAACACAGTGGCCAGGCTGGTCAAGGCGTTCGGCGCCCTCATCGTCGCACTCTCGCTCGTCCCGCTGACCGCCGCGCCGGCTTCGGCCGACAGCGCAGGAGAGGTCGAGTTCGTCACCCGCCTGGACGACCTGCGGGCCTCCCGCGGCCTTCCCCGCCTGACCGTGGACGCCCGGCTCACCGAGATCGCCCGGGCCTGGTCGGCGACCATGGCGGCCCAGAACCGGCTCTACCACAACCCGAGCCTGGCCTCGCAGCTGCCCTCGGGGTGGCAGAAGTCCGGGGAGAACGTGGGCTACGGCAGCAGTGTGCTGAGCGTCCACAACGCCCTGGTGGCCAGCCCGCCCCACCTGGCCAACATGACCGACGCCGGCTACAACGCCGTCGGCATCGGCGTGGTGGTCTCGGGCAACATCGTCTGGGTCACCCAGGTGTTCATGCAGACCCTCGGGGGCCTGGTGACGGCGGCGGTGGCCCCCATCATCGGCACGCTGACCTCGGGCTCGGAGTGGTACCGGCTGGCCGGCGCGGCCGGCGAGGTCCACACCTTCGGCGCGGTGGCGTCACTACCGGTCGTGACCTCCTCGGCCCCCATCGTCTCCATCGCCGCCAAGTCCGGCGGCTCCGGCACCTGGCAGGTCGCCTCCGACGGCTCGGTGTTCGCCCACGGCGACGCCGGCTTCTACGGGTCGATGGCCGGCCAGCGCCTGGCCCAGCCCATCGTGGGCATGGCCGCCACGCCCAGCAGCGCCGGCTACTGGATGGTGGCCGCCGACGGCGGGATCTTCACCTTCGGGGACGCCGGCTTCTTCGGCTCCGGGCCCCAACGTGCGCCCCGGCCCGGCGCCCCCCGGGCGGTGGTGGGCATGGTCCCGTCCGCCTCCGGGAAGGGCTACTGGCTGGCCGGTGCCAGCGGAGAGCTGCTGGCCTTCGGCGACGCCGCCGACCTCGGCGGCCCGAGCGGCCTCAACCGCCCCCTGGTGGGCCTGGCCGCTCCGACGCGCCGGACCTCGGGTTCCTCCGGCGGGCGCTCATCGGGTCCCGGTACGACCGCGACCCCTACCGCCGTGCCCAGCAGCCGGCCCGATCGGTTCTCCACGTCGGCCAACTCCACCTGGGGCACCAGCCCGGGTGAGCCGGACAAGGCCGGTCGGGTGCTGGCCATGGTCGAGACGGGTGGCGTCGTGTACCTCGGCGGCGAGTTCACCGGCTTCGTCCCTCCGGCGGGCAGGCCCGTCACCGCCCGCTCGTTCCTGGCCGCCATCGACGCGGGCACGGGCAAGCTACTGTCCTGGAATCCGGCCCCGGACGGTTCGGTGCGGGCCCTGGTGGTATCGGCCGACGGCCGCCGCCTGTACGTGGGTGGCGATTTCAACGCCATCGGCGGCGGGTCGGCCCGCAACCTGGCCGCCCTCGATCTGGCCACCGGGGCGCTCGACCCGGGCTTCGACGCGCCCCGGCTCAACTCCGGGGTGCGGGCCATGGTCCTCTCCGGCAACCGCCTCTACGTGGGCGGCAACTTCACCACCGTCAACGTGCCCGCCGGCCGGCCCGGTGCCGGGGACCACGCCCGGCCCCAGGTGGCGGCCTTCGATGCCGCCACTGGCGCCCTGGTGCGGGACTGGGTCCCGCCGGCCAACACCGGCGGCCGCTACTTCGGCAACATGGGTGACGTCCTGGAGGACGGCCAGGACGGCCTCGTGCACGACCTCGCCGTGTCCGCCGACGGGCGCACCGTGCACGTGGCCGGCGACTTCCTCCACTTCGGCGGCCGGGACGGGATCGTCAGCCTCGACGCCTCCGACGGCCGGCCCATCGCCTGGCAGGCCGAGACCGACCGGCCGATCTTCGCCCTGGCCATCTCACCCACCGACGGCCGTACCCTCTACGCCGCCACCGGCGGGAGGGGCGGGCGCCTGTGGCGTCTCGACCCGGGCGGCCAGACCACCCCGCTGTGGGAGGTGAAGACCGACGGCGACAACGTCGACGTGCTGGCCACCGGATCGATGCTGTACCTGATCGGCCACTACGACAACATCGTCCCGAAGAGCTCCGGCTGCTATCAGGCCTGCCC
>JBOGHQ010000133.1:0-12581 GCA_050744785.1 Acidimicrobiales bacterium
GAGGACCTGGAACGGAGACGAGACGATCTCCTGGGCATGGTCGCCCAGGCTTTCCACCATGCCGACCCTGGCCGTCTCGGGCTTCCTGACGATCCTCGGGGATAGCTCCGGTCGCTCGACGACGCTCTCGCACCTCTCGCTATCACCTGGCGTTGATGTGGGACGCGCCCGTGACGTAGATCAGAGCGGCGGCCCGCCACATCGTTAGCCCGGCCATTCATGTCCCGGCGCCGAAGCACACGAAGCCGGCCGCGGCGGCCATCGAGGAGGGGTCCCCGCTGGCCGCGGCCTGGACCCGAGAGAGCGCATCGGCGGGTGACCGCTCCTCCCGGAGGTGCCGGTGGAAGGACAGCATCAGGTCTCGGGTGGCCGCGTCGGGCACGGGGATCACCGTGCCGACGAGGGTTCGGGTGCCCAGTGAGAACAGGGCGCCGGCCAACCCCATGACCTCGTCGCCGGACCGGATGCCGGAGAGGCCGGAGTCGCAGGCCGAGAGCACGAGGCAGCGTGGCGCGACCTCGAGGGCCTCGAGGTCGTAGACGGTGAGCGGGCCGTCGGCCAGCTGTAGGCACGAGAACAGGGGGTTGTCGATGCGGAAGCGGCCGTGGGCGGCGACGTGGGCCAGGTCGGCTCCGTCCAGAGCGGTGGCGACCGCTCGGGCCGTGGCTCGCCGGCCGGTGAACCGGGCCGCGCCGGGATAGCGACGGCTGAGGGCAGCGACCTCCGCCGCGGCATGGGCCAGCCCGGGCCCGGCAGCGAGCACGACCCTGGCCCCGGCACCCGTCCCCGCCGGCGGGGAGGCAACCGCCCGGCACCACAGGGCGGCCGACGGCGCAACAGTGACCGGTCGCTCCGCGCAGGTGGGCAGGCTCGACCACGGCATCGCGTGGAGTTCGGCAGTGGGCACGACCACCAGTGAGCGGACGCCGATGTCGGGGCGGACGGGCTCGAGCAGGAGCTCGTCGAGGCGCCTGCTTGCGTGGGCGGCAGTGGCCGCGAAGGTTGCCAGCGACGCCACCGAGCCCCGTCCGAAGGCGAGGCGACGAAGGGCGAAGCGGAGGGACTCCACCTCAGAGCGGACCACGTCAACTGGCCCCAGGCGCCGAAGCCGAGCCCGGCCTCCGGCGACGACGACGGCGTGCAGCTGCCCGTCACAATCGATGATCTCCACCAAGGCTCGCTCGCCCAGCGCCGCAGACAGTGCGGCCGAGCGGGGCGGTGGGTCGGACGGGGACAGGCCCACCGTCGTCGTGTGCCGAGCCTGGTGGCGCACCGCCCCCTCCAGGGCGGCCTGGCGGGCCAGGAGGGGGCCGGTAGGCTGTCCGGCCAAGGCCGCCGCATCGACGTCCCGGGCGACCTGGCGCAGTTCGTCAAGCCCACGAGACAGTTGCCGGTCGTCCGGTGGGCGTACGGGGTGCAGCTGGAGTCCGCCGGCCCGCCAGCGCTCGGCCCACGCCAGCACCCGTTGCGGTTGGCCGTCGTCCAACGCCAGCTGGAGGCCCATCCTGGCCAGGTCGCCGCCGTGGGCCGAGGCGTGGACCCGCAGCTCGGTGGCGCCCAGCGCGCCCCGGTAGCGGTCGAGCGCACCGAGGCCGGCTCGCAGCGCCCGCTCGGCACCCCGCCGGTCCCCGTCGGCCAGCCGGAGCAGCGCCTGGGCGTGCCATGCCCGCACTCGCAGCTCGACCGGGCCGCGGCGCCGTGCCGCGGTCGCCCGGGCCAGCTCCTTCCGGGCAGCTGCCACCCTGCCCAGCCCAAGGGCCACGTGGCCGGCGATGAGTCGGGCATCGAGTGCCTGGACCGCCCATCCGGTGGCGTCGAGGTCGCCGGCCGCCCGCCGGGCCGCGGTCAGCAGGGACGGCGAGCGCTCACCCCCCAACCAGGCGGCCCGCACCGAAAGGAGGCGGGCCAGGGCCCGCCAGCTGCGCCGGCGCTGACGGCCGAAAGCGAGCGCCGCTTCCTCGGCCTCGGCCTGGGCACCCTCGTTGTCGCCGTCGAGGAGGGCCGCCTCCGCCAACATCAGCCTCGCCTCGGCCAGGTAGGCCGCCCGCCCCTCCTTGGTCAGCTGGCTCACCGCCGAGCTGGCGGCGTGTCGTGCCTCGGCCACCAGGCGGGCCGGTATCAGAGCTTCGCACCGATCCCGCAGCCCCACGGCATCGACCAGCCCGTGAGCATGAAAGAACTCATCGGCCCGGTCGAACCACTTTAGAGCGGCCGGCAGGTCCCCCCGCCGGGCCGCAACAAAGCCGAGGTTCTGGCGCACCGCTGCGGCCGTGGCGTGCTCCCCCAGACGCACGAAGAGACATTCGGCCTGTCGGAGATCGGCATCGGCCAGGGCCAGCTCGCCCCGATTCGAGTGGAGGAGCCCACGGTTGTTCAGCAACCGTGCCGCGTTCAACTCGTCCCCCGCTTGCCGCAGTTCTGGAAGGGCCCTCCTGAAGCCTTCGCATGCCTCGTCGAGCCGGCCCTGCACCATCAACGCCGATGCGCGCTGGAAGTGGGCAAGTGCGAGGTCGTGACCACGGAGCACCAGGGCGGCGCGGTCGATCTCGCTCAGGGCGGCCGTGAAATCACCACGGAAGGTCAGCGGGGAAGCCAGCCGCAGGCGCGCCGATGCGGCCTCGAACTCCAGCCCGTGCTCCTCGGCGACCCGGACCGCTCGACGCAGATGGGTGATCGCGTCCGCCATCTCGTGCTGTTCCATGGCGGCGGCGCCGAGGGCGCGTGCCTGCGCCACCGCTGCTCGGGCCAGGTCCCCGGCCCGGTCATCGTCGGAGGCGACCTCGAGCGCCTCAGGTGCCGCGACAGCGCGAGGGCGACGCCCGCCTCCATCGACTGCTGTCGCCAAGGTGACTCCCCCGGACCGCTGCAAACCAGCAGGGGACACTGTACGGAGAAAAGTGGCAAAGTATGTATCTCGCCACCGAGCTGAGCATCGTGGCCATAAGACACAAGGGGGGGCATCGTGGGCATGAGCGACCATCTCGCCTCGCGTCGGGTTGAGCGAGAGCACAGGCAGGGCCGGTACGCGGCGGACGAGGTACTCGTCGACGGGAAGGACGAGGCCTCCGCCATGGGCATCTTGTTCGATCTCGGCGTCGCCGTGCAGCGCCAGACCTTGCGCGGGTTGGACGTCGTGCGGCTCGTCCTCGAGCCGTCACCCGGCCGGCCTTCCGTCGAGGAGGTGGTGGCCGCGCTGCGAACGAGGGCATCCGTACGCGCTGCGCCGAACCACGTCCTGCGAGTGGCGTCCCATGTGCTCATGCTCGGTGCCACCCAAGTTCAACCTGCCCCGGCCCTGGGGCCGCTGCCGACTGGAACGGGGCTGCCCGGCGCCGGCGTGACGATCGGCGTCGTGGACACCGGCATCTTCCCCGACCAGTGGTTCGACGACCGGGTGGACTTTCGTGATCCCGAGGACGTGGAGTTCCCCCCCGACAATCAAAAGGACGTACTTCCCTTCTTCACGGGCCACGGCACCTTCGTCACCGGCATCATCCTCCAGCACGCGCCGGGTGCCCAGGTGGTCGTGCGACGGGTCGTCGACAGCCACGGCGATGTTTCCGACGCGACACTCGCCGAGGCGTTGGCGGACATGGCCGGCGTCGACATCATCAACCTGTCCATGGGGAGCCAGGCCCTCGACCACGACGACGCCGTGGGCCTCCTGGCCACCGCCAACAGCCTGTTCAAGTTGTGGGAGAGCCATCCAGAGCTGGTGGTCGTTGCCCCGGCCGGGAACGTCGTTGGCCCGGCAGGGAACGACGGCGCCCCGGCAGGGAACGGCCGTACCAGCGTCGACGTCTGGCCGGGAAAGTTCGACCCAGTCGTCGCCGTCGCGGCGCTCAACCAGGCCGGGACGGCGCCTGCGTCGTTCAGCAACTTCGGGGACTGGGTCGACGTCTGCTCCATCGGGGAGAACCTGCGGAGCCGGTTCTTGCACTGGACGGGGGAGGTCGAGGCTCCACCGCTGGACAAGCACGGAAGGGGCAAGCGGGTCAGTCCGGAGGGGCCCTTCACCGGTTGGGCCACCTGGAGCGGGACCTCCTTCGCCACGGCGCGGGTCTCCGCTGCCATTGCTGCCGCAATCAACCCTGCCGGCGGCGTGGACGGCCCGGCGGCGGTCAGGCAGCTGGCGGCTGGCCCGGCTCCGCATGCCGGATGCGGGGCAGTGGTCACGCCGCCTGGCCCGGCCCAGCCGTGATCGCCTGAGGACTCGTTCCGCGGCGGGCGGGGGACGACGGAATCCTCCTCTATGTGGCCGGTGCGTGCTCGGGGTCACCGCCGGACATGTTTGGCCTCGCGCTCGCCATCTCCCCGGCCATGAGGACGTCGCCCTCAGCCAGTCCGCACCTGCCGCGTCAGAGGGGCAGGCCTGAGCGCTCGCCGCCTACGATCCCCGCCGTGGCCTGCACGCCAGAGGGAGAATTGGTGCGGGCCGCCGGGCGGGGAGAGCAGCGGGCCTGGGACGCCTTGGTGGTGCGCTACAGCGGCCTGGTCTGGTCCATAGCACGGGCCCACCGGCTGGACGGGGCCGACGCCGCCGATGTCAGCCAGACCGCCTGGCTCCGGCTGGTGGAGAACCTGGACCGCATCCGTGAGCCGGACCGGGTGGGGGCGTGGCTGGCCGCCACCACCCGCAACGAGTGCCTCCGGGTGCTGCGCCGCTCGGGCCGGCAGGTTCCCACCGAGCTCGACACCGACGAGGAACCGCTGCCGGGGGAGGCCCCGCAGGTCGACGAGGCCCTCCTGGCGGGGGAGCGGGACGAGGAGCTGTGGCAGGCCTTCGCCGCCATCAACGCCCGCTGCCAGGAGCTGCTGCGCCTGCTCATCGCCGACCCTCCTCTGAGCTACGAGGAGATCGGGACGACACTCGGCATGGCCGTGGGCAGCATCGGTCCCACCCGGGCCCGATGCCTCGAGCACCTCCGGCGCAAGGCGCGTATCACGGGGGCGATCGAGGGCTCTTGAGGTCGTGGGGAGGTTGAGGAGCCGACATGTCTGACGATACAAACGGGACGGACGGGACGGACGGGACAGATGCCCGCCTTCTCGACGCTCTCCGGCGCACCATCGAGCAGCACGACCCCGTCCCCGCCGCCGTGGAGCGGATGGCGCGGGAGAGCTTCGCCTGGCGCACCGTCGATGCCGAGCTGGCCGAGCTGGCCTACGACTCGGTGTTCGACGACGCCCTGCTGGCCGGCGTCCGCAGCGGCGAGGCGCCCCGGGCCCTCACCTTCGAGGGCGCCACCTTCGCGGTGGAGATCGAGGTGGAGGAGCGGGGTGACCACCGCCGCCTGGTGGGCCAGGTGGTGCCCCCTTCCGGTGCCGAGATCGAGGTCCGCCACGCCGGCGGCCCCTCCAGCCTGGAGGCCGACACCATGGGCCGCTTCGCCACCGAGGTGGAGACCGGGCTGGTGAGCCTGCGGTGCCAACTGCACGGCGGCGACCGGGCCGTCCTGGAGACGGCCTGGGTCATCGTCTGACGCAGCATCCCTGTCATTTCGCGAAAGCGCCCCCCGCCCTCTGAGGCCCGGCCGGCGGTTTCGCCGTCACGCCCTCACCACCACCAGCTTGTCCGCGGCCGACTCGGCACCCCAGACCTCGCCGGGCCGGCCGTGGAGCTGGCGCACGTTGCCCGGCGTGCTGGGCAGCGGGTAGGAGGTGAAGGCGCCGGTGGTCGGGTCGTGGGCCACCAGTGCATTGGCGCCGAAGTCGCTCAGCCACACCCGGTCCTTGTCGTCCACGTACACGGCGTACGCCTGGGGCCGGCCACCGGGCAGCCGCCGCTCCATCCACGAGCCGTCGGCAGGGTCGTAGACGGCCACCTGGCCGGCGTTCCACTGGCTGCACCAGACCCGGCCCTTCGAGTCGGCCCACACCCGGCGGGTGCCCTGGCCGGCGGTGGGCGGCCGCCGGACGGTGACCTCGGCGGTGCGGGGGTGGACCTGGGCCACGTGGCTGCCGGCCAGGGAGGCGTAGAAGATCTCGCCGTCGGGCGTGACGGTGATGCCGTAAGGGCCCCGGCCGCCAGGGGCGTCGAAGACCTCCATGATGCCGGTGGGCAAGAACAGCCGGCCGAAGATCCCCGACTGGCCGGTGAACCAGAGGGTGCCCCGCTCGTCGAAAGCGGCGGTGTTGAGGTTGGCGCCGGCCCGGTCGGCCGGAAGGGGGTAGCTGCGCACCGCGCCGGAGGCGGGGTCGACCCGCACGATGGCGTTGAGCCCGCTGTCGGTGATCCACGGCACACCATCGCCATCCAGGACCACGCCGTGGGGGCGGGCGCCGCGGCCGAGGGCGATCTCGGTGACCTGGCCGGTGCGGGGGTCGAGGCGGCCCAGCTCACCCGACCCCTGGGCCGTGTACCAGACCGTGCCGTCGGCGGCCACGGCCACGTCGTGGGGCCCCGACCCGGCCGGGACGGGGAACTCCTGGACGGCGGGGGCGGGCGCCGCCGTCGTGGCTGCGCTGGTGGCCGTCGCCACGGTGGAGGAGGTGCTCCCGCCGCCGGTGGTGGTGGTCGAGGCGGCCTGCTCCCCGCCGCCGTCACCACCGCTGCAGCCGGCCAGCAAGGCGGCGGCCAGGGGCAGTGCGACGGCAGCTCGGAGGTGGGGGCGCAGGACGGGGCCCGGCACGCCGAACAGCTTGGCCCAGGCCTTCACGCCGGAGGTGTCGGGCTGGCGTCACCGTCATGGGACTGCTCGACGAGGCTAGTGATCAGTGCCGCGGCCGCTAGCGCCGCCGTAGGCGGCCCCTTCGGCTGCGGACACCCCAAAAGGAGAGTCAGGGCGGGGGCGGCGCGAGCTTCGCTCGCCCGCCGGAGCACGATCCATTCGGCCGAACGGAGTGAGCGAAGAACGAATGAGGCCGAGGCACTAGGCGGACGGGAGCCGGAGATGGACGCGGCCCTCGCCCGGCACCACCTCGCCGATGCGGCGGGCGTAGTGGCCGGCCTCCCGGAGCGTGTCGAGGGCGGCACGCTCGTCCCGACCGGACGGGACGGCCACCACCATGCCGATCCCCAGGTTGAACACGCGGGCCATCTCGCCGGCGGCCACGTTCCCGGCCCGCTGGATCTCGTCGAAGATGGGAGGCGGGTCCCAGGCGCCGGTGTCGATCACGGCGTCCACGGTGGGCGGCAGCACCCGGGCCAGGTTGCCGGGCAGGCCCCCGCCGGTGATGTGGGCCACGGCCCGGACGTCGGCGGCGCCGAGGAGGGCGTGGATGGCGGGCGAGTAGATGACCGACGGCTCCAGCAGCTCCTCGCCCAGGCTTCGCGACGCGCCGGGAAAGGCGGGCTCGTCCAGCCGGCGCCCGCCCGTCTCCAGCAGCACCCGCCGGGCCAGGGAGTAGCCGTTGGAGCGCAGGCCCGGCGAGGGCAGGCCCACCAGCGCGTCGCCCGGCGCCACCCGCTCGCCGGTGATGACGCGCCCCCGCTCCACCACGCCCACCGCCGAGCCCACCAGGTCGAACTCGCCGGGCTCCATGGCGCCGGGATGGGCCGCCATCTCGCCCCCGATCAGGGCGCACCCGGCCTGCCGGCAGCCGTTCACCACGCCGTCCACGAGCTGGGCCACGTGGTCCTCGTCCAGCCGGCCCACTGCGATGTAGTCGAGGAAGAACAGCGGCTCGGCGCCGAGGCAGGCCAGGTCGTCGACGCACATGGCCACCAGGTCGATGCCGATGGTGGTGAACCGGCCCGTGGCCTGGGCGATGAGGGCCTTGGTGCCCACGCCGTCGGTGGTACCCACCAGGACGGGGTCCCGGTAGCGGTCCTTCGGGAAGGCGAACAGGCCGCCGAAGCCGCCGATGTCGCCGATCACCTCGGGCCGGAAGGTGGAGCGGACGCCGTCCTTGATGCGCTCCACCGCCCGCTCCCCAGCGGCGATGTCGACGCCGGCCTCGGCGTAGGTGGTGCCGGGGGGGCTGGAGGCCGGGTCGGGCCCCTCAGCCACGATCGGCGCCGGCCGGGTCGCCCAGGTAGGCGTCGGGGCCAGGGTCGGCGCCGTCCGCCTCCAGCATGGCCTTGGTGAATCGCACCGGGACCTCGGTGGGGTACTGGCCGGTGAGGCAGGCGTTGCAGAAACCGGCGCCGGGGGCTTCGACGGCCCGCTCCAGGTTCTCCAGGCTGAGGAAGGCCAGCGAGTCCACGCCGAGGTAGTCCTGGATCTCGCTGACCGACAGGTTGGCGGCCAGCAACTCGGTGCGGGTGCCGGTGTCGACGCCGTAGAAGCAGGGCCACTTGTAGGGCGGGCTGGTGATGCGGACGTGCACCTCGGTGGCCCCCGCCTCCCGCAGCATGCGGGCGATGGCCCGTTGGGTGGTGCCCCGTACGATGGAGTCGTCCACCACGATGAGGCGCTTGCCGGCCACGTTCTCCTTGAGCGGGTTGAGCTTGCGCCGCACGCCCTGGCTGCGCTGCTCCTGGCTCGGGGCGATGAAGGTGCGATGGGCGTAGGCGTTCTTGACCAGGCCGCGGCCGTAGGCGATGCCGCTGCGCAGGGCATACCCCTCGGCGGCCGGCTCGCCGGACTGAGGGACGCCCATCACCATGTCAGCGTCGACCGGCGCCTGCTCGGCCAGCAGCTCGCCCATGCGCTTGCGGGCGCCGTGCACGCCCTTGCCGTAGAGCTGGCTGTCGGGGCGGGCGATGTAGATGAACTCGAACAGGCACAGGCGAGGGTCCACCCGCTCGGGCGGGAAGGGCCGTTCCGAGCGGCAGCCGGTGGCGTCGATGACGATCATCTCGCCCGGGGCGATCTCCCTCACGAAGTGGGCGCCGATGACGTCGAGGGCGGGCGTCTCCGAGGCCAGGACCCAGCCAGTGTCGGCCTTGCCCAAGCAGAGCGGACGGAAGCCGTTGGGGTCCCGTACACCGATGACGCGGGCGCTGTCCATGAGCACGAACGAGAAGGCGCCCTCCAACGAGGGGAGCACCTTCACCAGGGCCCGCTCCAGGTCCCGGCCGTCGCTGCGTTCCTGCCCCTCGGCCGGGAATGCGGCCGCGATGAGCTCGGCCACCAGGTCGCTGTCGCTGGTGACCATGCCGGGCAGCATCCCGGCCGCCCGGGCCAGGGCGGCGGTGTTGGTGAGGTTGCCGTTGTGGCCCAGGGCGAAGCCCGACTCCCCCGGCTCCCGGTACACGGGCTGGGCGTTTCGCCACGTGCTCGACCCCGTGGTGGAGTACCGAGTGTGGCCGATGGCCAGGTGGCCCTTGAGGGGCGCCAGCGTGCGCTCGTCGAACACGTTGGTGACCAGGCCCATGTCCTTGACGATGGTGATGGTGTCGCCGTCGGACACGGCCATGCCGGCTGACTCCTGGCCCCGGTGCTGGAGGTTCAGCAGGCCGTCGTAGACGAGGTGGGCGACGGGTGCGCCGGGGGCGTAGATGCCGAAGACACCGCACGCCTCCCTCACGGGCCCAGTCTCGCACACGCCCGGCCCCACCCGGCCGACCCTGGGCCGCCCGGCGCGTAGCGTCGGGTGCTCCCGTGATCGACCTGCACACCCACTCCACCGTGTCGGACGGCTCCGACCCGCCCGCCCGGATCCCCGAGCTGGCCGCCGCCGCCGGCTGTTCGGCGGTGGCCCTCACCGACCACGACCGGCTCGACGGGCTGGCCGCGGCGGCGGCGCGGGCGGCCGAGGTGGGCGTGCGGCTGGTGCCGGGGTGCGAGGTGTCCTGCCGCTGGGAACAGGGCAACCTCCACCTGCTGGTGTACTTCGTGGCCCACGGCGACGGGCCCTTCCAGGCCGCGCTGGTGGAGCTCCAGCACGCCCGCGAGGAGCGCAACCAGCGCATGGCGGCCGCCCTCGGCCTGGACTACGAGGAGCTGCTGGCGGAGGCGGGCGGGTCCGGGGCAGGGCGGCCCCACGCCGCCGCCCTGCTGGTGCGCCAGGGCCGGGCCACCAGCATCCAGGACGCCTTCGAGCGCTGGCTGGTGCGGGGCCGGCCGGGCGACATCCCCCGGCGGGCCCTCGAGCCGGCCCGCGCCATCGCCCTGGCCCGGGCGTCGGGCGGCGTGCCGGTGCTCGCTCACCCCCTCAGCACCCGGCTCGAGCCCGTCGCGCTGGAGTCGGCCGTGGCCGAGCTGGCCGGCCACGGGCTGGCCGGGATCGAGGCCATCTACGGTCGCTACTCCCCCGAGGAGCGCGAGGCCCTGGCCGCCATGGCCGGCCGGCTCGACGTGGTGGCATCGGGCGGCTCGGACCATCACGGCACCTACAAGCCCGACCTGTCGGTGGGCGTGGGCCGCGGCGACCTCGACGTCCCCGACTCGGCATTGGAGGACCTGGAGGCACGCCGCCCCCAAGTCTGACTGAAGCTATCTCACCGACGGATGACTTTAGTTAGTGCTCTGGACCGCAATTCCGCGCACGCATCCGCTGCGCCTCAGGCGGTGGCCTTGTAGTCGGGCATGTCGGCCAGTCGGCGCATCAGGTTCGCGAGGTCCCGGCGGGTGAACTTCCACTCGAACGGGTCCGCGCTCTGCTCGTAGCGGCGCTCGAAGGCGAGCAGCCGGGACTCCACCTCGGCCAGGTCGGTGAAGTCGTTGGGGGTGAGGACCTTGCGCTGGACGATGGAGAAGTAGATCTTCACGCAGTTGTGGGCGAGGACACCCAGGCCGCACCACGTCTGCGCCCCACCGACGCCGTCGAGCAGCGTGCGGTTCAGCGAGTAGCCGTGCTTGAGGTGGCTGATCCGGCCCTCACAGCCGGTGGACTGTCAACCGTCATGAAATTCCCTGACGAGCAGCACCCAGCCGGACACCGAGGGCCATGGCGGAGTGGTCAGCGATCGGGTCGGCGAACCCGCAGTGGGGAAGCGGACGGGGCGGTCGCTGTAGGCGTGAGCGACCGCACCACCGGCGCGGTTCGGGCGGCGGGAACCGGAACCGGTCTGCCGCAGGTGGTGGGTGGGCGGCATGGTCCGGCGACACCCGGTCAGCTGCTCGCGGACTCGTCGGGCAACTGGGTGTCGTCGGGCGGTCCTTCGTCGATGAGTCGCTCGCCGAACGCGCGCAGCCGGTCGATGGCGTCATCGGGCGGATGGTCGGCACGGCGGGCGATGCTCGCCTTGATCTGGGTGTAGGCCGCGGCCTCCATGCCGCAACGTCGGCAGTCCTCGAGATGGCGCATGATGCGCTGAGCGGTGAGGTCGTCGAGCTCGCCGTCCAGGTAGCGCTGGAGGCGGCGACCGACCTGCATGCAGTTCATCGGGCGGTCAGCTCGCCGGCGGAACGGCTTCATCGTTTGCTCCTGGGTGCGAGGCCAGCTGCCGCCAGCCGGTCACGGATTCGACGGCGCGCTCGATGGATGCGGCTCATGATTGTCCCCACGGGGACGTCGAGCAGCCGGGCGGCTTCTGCGTAGGTGAGTCCGTCGAGGTCGACCAGCTCGACCGCGCGGCGGAAGATGTCGGGCAGCGAGCGGAAGGCGTCGTCGACGACGGCATCGAAGGTGGCCCCGACGACGATGGCCTCGACGCCCTGATCGTCGGGCGTCCCGTCCGCGACGGTCGCCATCGTCTGGTCTGGGTCGTCGAGCAGCTCGGGTCGGCGGCGCCGAGTGCGGTTGATGTGCGTGTTGCGCAGGATCGTGAGCAACCAGGCGCGGGGATGCGCGCCGTCGAACCCGTCGATGCCCCGGTAGGCCCGCACGAGCGTGTCTTGGACCAGATCTTCGGCATCGGCGTGGTTGGCCGTGAGTGACCGGGCGACGCGCAACAGGACCTCGATCTCGGGCAGGACGTGAGTGGCGAACCGGCCGCCGGCGGTCGCGTTCTTTGTCGTGTCCCCCGGCTGCTGCGAATCGCCGGTAGCGCCAGTCATCGACGTGGGAACCGCCGGCGTGCCCAGCCCATTCCCGGGAAGTCTCTCAGCGTTCATCGGGTTCCCCGGTCTGAATCTGATGAACCGGCTGGCCCATCGTCGCCTGCAGCGGGCCGTGTCGGCGTTCGTCGACGGTGAGCTCGACGCCGACGCCGCCGCGGTCGTCGCCGCACACCTGCGCGAGTGCTGGGAGTGCAGCGGCGAAGCCGACCTCGCTCGCCTGATGAAGGCATCGCTGCGGCAACTCCGGGATCGAGACGAAGATGCGCTGGCAGCGATGCGCTTGCGTCGCTTTGCATCCCAGCTGGCCAACTGACAAATCCCAGAACCCGCCCGAACGGACGGGAAGTTCGCGCGCGGCCACCGGGTTGCCTCCCTGACTTCCCTATCCCGGAGACCAGGAGGCAACGGTGGCAGACAAGGACAGCAGTCCGATGCGCGGAATGATCGACAGGCGGGCGACGTCGTCGACTTCGCCTTGACGAGCGACGAATGGGCGGGCGCCTTCGGATTCGTACCTGGGAGGTGAGGCCATCCGCGGCCACGGTCGACCGGTAGCACTGGGTGACGCGCCGGACCTCGATCCTCGGATCAGGCGTACACCGAGGCAACCCTGCCGGTGTCGGCGGGTTCAATGGTCAGGTCGATGACGTCATTCGGCTTGAAGCCGGCCGAGCGGGCCGTGAAGCCGAAGTGCTTCGTGTAGAAGTCGATGGCGCCGGCCACGTCGTCGACGAGGTACCTGACATGGAC
>JBOGHQ010000134.1:0-2893 GCA_050744785.1 Acidimicrobiales bacterium
CTCCGGCTGTGGCGACCGACGCCGCTGGTGCGGGCTCGCCGCCTCGAGCGGGCGCTGGACACCCCGGCCCGCATCTACCTGAAGGACGAGTCGGTGTCGCCGGCGGGGTCGCACAAGCCCAACACGGCCGTGCCCCAGGCCTTCTACAACAAGGCCGACGGCACCGCCCGGCTGGCCACCGAGACCGGAGCCGGCCAGTGGGGGAGCGCCCTGTCGTTCGCCTGCTCCCTCTTCGGGCTGGAGTGCAAGGTGTACATGGTCCGGGCCTCGTACAACCAGAAGCCCTACCGCCGCATGATGATCGAGACGTGGGGTGGCTCGGTGGTGCCCTCGCCGGTCGACGACCCCGACCACCCCGGCTCCCTCGGCACCGCCATCAGCGACGCGGTCCGGGACGCGGCCACCCGGGACGACACCCACTACTCGCTGGGCTCGGTGCTCAACCACGTCCTGCTCCACCAGACCGTGATCGGGCTGGAGGCCAAGGAGCAGCTGGCGCTGGCCGGCGAGCGGCTGCCCGACGTGGTCATCGGGTGCTGCGGGGGCGGCTCCAACCTGGGCGGGCTGGCCCTGCCCTTCGTGGGCGACGAGGGGGTGCGGCTGGTGGCGGTGGAGCCCTCGTCCTGTCCCACCCTCACCGCCGGCCGCTTCGACTACGACTTCGGCGACACGGCCGGCATGACGCCGCTGCTGGCCATGTACACCCTGGGCCACGAGTTCGTCCCGCCCACCATCCACGCCGGCGGCCTGCGCTACCACGGGGACGCCCCGATCATCTCCAACCTGGTCCGCGCCGGGCGCATGGAGGCGATGGCCTACCCCCAGTCCAAGGTGTTCGAGGCGGCCGTGGACTTCGCCCGCACCCAGGGCACCATCCCGGCGCCCGAGACCAGCCACGCCATCCGGGCCGTGGTGGACGAGGCGCTGGCCGCCAAGGAGGAGGGCGCCGAGCGGGTCGTCCTCTTCGGCTACTCGGGCCACGGCCTGCTGGACCTGTCGGCCTACGACGACTACCTGCACGACCGGCTGGACGCCTGACCGGCGGTCAGCAGACCTCATGCCGCACTTCGCGCTGAGCGCCATCGGGGCCGACCGGCCCGGCATCGTGGCCGCCGTCACCGGGGCCCTGGTGGCCCACGGCTGCAACCTGGAGGACACCTCCATGTCCATCCTCCGGGGCCACTTCGCCATGATGCTGGTGGTGGCCGGCCCCGACGGTCTGGACGCGGCCACCCTGGAGGAGGCCCTGGCCGGGCCCGCTGCCGAGATGGAGCTGGTGGTGGCCGTGCGCCAGATCGACGACGACGTGCCCACCAGCCCGGAGGGCGACGAGTGGGCCGTGGCCGTCTACGGCGCCGACCGGCCCGGCATCGTGCACCGTTTCGCCTCCCTGCTGGCGGCCGCCGGCGTGAACATCGTGGACCTGACCACCCGCGTCATCGGCGAGCCCGGCCCGCCCGTCTATGCCATGGTCCTGGACGTCACCCTGCCGGACGGCCTCGACCCGGTGGACCTGGCACGGCGCCTCGACGAGCTGGCCGCCGAGCTCGGCGTGGACTGCAGCGCCCACCCGTCAGAGGCCGACATCCTGTGAGCTTCGCCTCGCAACCGGAGGTGCTCGGCGAGTTGGCGGTGGCGAACTGACGTGAGCGCCACGCGCTGATGGCGGTCCGCCCCGTGCTCCGGCTGCCGGAGCCGGTGCTCAAGCGGGTCGCGCCGCCGGTGGGCCGGGTGGACGACGCGGCCCGGGCGCTGGCCGCCGACCTGGTCGACACCATGCGGGCCTCGCCCGCCTGCGTGGGGCTGGCCGCGCCCCAGATCGGCGTGGGGCTGCGGGCCTTCGTCATCGACGTCACCGGCCACCGCAAGGCCCGGTCCTGCCACGGCGAGGTGGTGCTGTTCGACCCCGAGGTCCTGGTGGCGTCCCACCCCGAGCGGGGCCGGGAGGGCTGCATGAGCGTGCCCGACCTCACCGGGGACGTGGCCCGCTCGACGGTGCTGGTGGTGCGGGGCCTCGACCTGGACGGCACCGAGCGGGTGCTGCGGGTGGACGCCTTCGAGGCCCGCGCCGTCCAGCACGAGATCGACCACCTCGACGGCCTGCTCTTCCTGGACCGGGTGACCTCCGCCGACGCCGTGTTCCGCCGCCGCGTCTACCGCTGACGCCGGCCCGGTCTGCCCTGCCGGGCGGGGGGCCACCCTCTACCCTTTGGGCGTGCCGTTCCCCCGCAAGCTGCTGAACGACGGCGAGGACATCGTCCTCGACCTGCACCCCCACTGGTGGTTCTTCGCCAAGCCGGTGACGGCCGTGGTGGTGACGGTCGTGGCCGCCATCGTGCTGTGGGACACCCACGACGCCGTCCGCCTGCTGCTGCTGGCCGTGCTCGTCGGGTCCCTGATCTGGCTGGCCGTCGTCTACGCCAAGTGGGCCACCACCAACGTGGTGCTCACCACGGACCGGCTCATCCACCGCGTCGGGGTGCTCGGCAAGCAGGGCAAGGAGATCCCCCTCGAGCGGGTGAACGACATCGCCGTCAACCAGACGTTCTTCGAGCGCATCATCGGCGCCGGCGACGTCACCATCGAGTCGGCCGGCGAACGGGGCCAGCAGATCTTCACCGACATCCGCAAGCCCTTCCTGGTCCAGAACGCCATCTACACCGAGATGGAGCAAGCCAAGGCCACCGACGCGGCCCGCGCCGCCGGCTACCGGGAGCTGTCCATCCCCGAGCAGCTGGAGAAGCTGGACGAACTGCGCCAGCGGGGCATCATCTCCCAGGCCGAGTTCGACGCCAAGAAGGCCCAGCTGCTGGAGCGGATGTAGTCGCAGGGACCGCCGCCGAACAACTGGCGCGGCCGGAGGCGGACGAGGAGGCACCACACAGGTCTGAAT
>JBOGHQ010000135.1:0-2027 GCA_050744785.1 Acidimicrobiales bacterium
CTCGCGTCGCGGGTTGCTGCCCTCCCGAGGCGGTCTCTGGGGGCGGTTCGCGGACGGGCCCGGATCACCAGCGGATCACCTGGGTCCACGGTCAGTGGCCCGGGGCGCCATCGATGCAGGTTCCCCAGCCGATGTGCGCACCATGTTCGGCCGGTTTGGCCGTCGCGGCCTGGACCAGGGAGGTCTTGCCGACGCCTGCCTCCCCGCTGACCAGCACCGTGACCCGCTGACCGTCCAGCGCCCGCTTGAGCAGGCCATCGAGGCGGCTGAGCAGCGGCTCGCGGCCAACCAGCTCCTCGGCGGCGGATCGCCCGGGCATGCACCCATTGTCGCTTCTCCGATCCGAGGTGTCGTCTGGCGAATCGCCAGAGCGAACCTTCCGGAACCCGGCCCCGATCTGGCGCCCACAGGTGTGACGACTCATAAGCCAGGAGGCCAACCGATGAGCTTCAACCCCATCCAGTACAAGACGACCACCCGCCAACAGTGGGAGGACGCAGCCGCGGCCTGGCACCGGTGGGGGCCGACGCTGGAGGTGTGGCTCGGTGAGGCGACTGAGCGCATGCTCGACGCGGCCGGCGTCACCGCCGGCTCCCGGGTGCTCGACGTGGCGGCCGGGGCCGGGGGACAGACCCTGGCGGCGGCCCGGCGGGTCGGCCCGAGCGGCTCGGTCGTGGCGACCGACATCTCGCCGACGATCCTCACCTACGCGGCCAAGACCGCGGCCGAGGCTGGCCTCACCAACATCGAGACCGTCGAGGCCGACGGCGAGGACCTCGACACCCTGCCCGCCGGGACGTTCGACGCCGTGATCTGCCGGGTCGGACTCATCTACTTCCCCGACCAGCAGCGGGCCCTGGCCGGGATGCGACGGGCGCTGCACGACGGCGGACGGATCGCGGCGGTCGTCTACTCGACGCCGGACCGCAACGAGTTCTTCTCCGTGCCCGTGTCGATCATCCGTGACCGCGCGCAGCTCCCACCCCCCGAACCCGGCCTGCCCGGACCTTTCAGCCTCGGCGGTCCTGGTGTCCTGCAGGCCGCGCTCACCACGGCGGGCTTCTCGCAGGTGACCGTCGAGACGGTTCCCGCCGCCCTCCGACTGCCGTCGGCGGCCGAATGCGTCGGGTTCGAGCGGGAGGCCTTCGGGGCGCTGCACCAGATGCTGGCCGGCGTCGCTGAGCATGAACGGCCCGCGGTGTGGGACGACATCGAAACGGCCATGGCCCGGTTCGAGACCCTCGACGGGTTCGCCGGCCCCTGCGAGCTCCTGATCGGCTCGGGCGCCAAGTAGCCGTGCTGCCGCATACGACGAAAGGACAAACACGATGAACAATCCCGTTGACCGGTTCCTCGACGCCGTGCGCAACGCCGGCTTCGCCGACACCGACGTGTTCGCCGACGACGCCATGTCCGATTCGACACCACCGAACTGGCGTCTCCAGCTACACGGGGCCGAGGCGCTGCGCGCCCAGTACGCCAAGTGGTTCGATCATCCCGCCGAGCTCACCGAGCTGCGACGGACGCCGCTCCCCGATGGCGAACTGGTCGAGTACACCCGAGCCTGGACCCAGGAGACGGTCCCGCACCGGGCTCACCACATCCACCGGCTGGCCCTCGCCGCCGGCACGATCGTCGAGGACGCCCACTGGTGCGGGGGCCGCTGGCCCCAGTCGCTCGTCGACGAGATCGCCGCCGCCGGCCACACGGTGTAGGACCAGACCGCAACGGAAGAGGCGCCGATGGCGATCTCCAAGGTCGTTGTCGCGGCGGTCCAAGCGACGCCGGTGTTCCTCGACCGGGACGCCACGATCGAGACCGTCGCCTGCGTGACCAAGGACGCCGCCGCCAACGATGCGGCGTTGGTGGTGTTTCCCGAGGCGTTCGTGCCCGGCTACCCCGACTGGGTGTGGCGCACCACCCCGTGGTCGGACCGGGCCTGGTACGAGCGGCTCTACGACCAGGCCGTCGACGTGCCCGGCCCGGCCACAGAAGCGCTGGGCGCCACCGCCCGGGACGCGTCAACC